>UQTD01000019.1 GCA_900543845.1 uncultured Collinsella sp. | reverse complement strand
ACGCGCATAAAGAAAGCCTCCCATTTCTCATGTCCAAGAAATGGGAGGCAGTTCATGTTGGGAAGCGGGTCTTTGGAAGGACGGTTAACGTACTAGGAAATTACTCCTCGTCGTTGTCCTTGGCCTCTTCGGCGTCGTCGGTGTCCACGAGCTGGTTGAGCAGCTCGTCGAGGGACGCCATGTCCTCGTTGATGGCACCGTTGGCGGGAGCCTTCTTGTCGTCGATCGGGGCGCCCAGGAGCTCCTCGTCGGCGTCGGCGTGATGCGTCGGCGCAGCGGAGGTGCCCAGCAGGATGTCGTCCGGACCGTCGGGGCTAAAGACCATCTGCAGCAGCTGCGAGAGGTCTTCCTCGTCGGCAACGTCGTCGTTGTTCTCGAGGATGTAGAGCAGGTCGTGGGCCTCCAGGCCGTCACGGAGCTCCTCGATCGCCTTGGCACCGATGCCATCGATGCGCAGCAGATCCTCCTCGGACTTGCCGACCAGGTCGCCGACCGTCTCGATGCCGACCTCGCTGAACTTGTTGGTCCAGCGCTGCGACACGCCCAGGTCGTCGAACAGGTACAGGCGAGCCTTCTCGGCGGAGATGGTGTGGCCGTTGCGGGTGAACGAACCGTCAGCACCACCGAACTCGTCGTAGCCGGCCCAGTCGAGCTGCTGCGGGAGCTGCTCGTCCAGGTCCTTGAGCTCCACGGGAGCCCACTCGGGCAGCGACTTGGCGTTGGGCGAAGCCGGGCCATCGATGTCGACATAGCCGTCGGCCGTGCGATACGTCAGCTTGGCATTGGCGTACGGCTTGAGGCCGGTACCAGCAGGGATCTTCTTACCGACGATGACGTTGGATTTAAGGTCGAGCAGGTGGTCGACCTTGCCCTCAATAGCAGCCTCGGTAAGGACGCCAGCGGTACGGATGAACGAAGCGCTCGACAGCCAGGAGTCGATGTTGGACGCAACCTTGAGCGTACCCAGGATGACGGGCTCGGCCACGGGAGCCTGACCGCCCAGACGGGCAACGCGCTCGACCTCGTCGGCGAACTCGTAGCGGTCGACGTACTGACCAAGCAGGTACTTGGAGTCACCGGGGTTGGTGATCTGAACGCGACGCAGCATCTGACGTGCGAGCACCTCGATGTGCTTGTCGTTCAGGTCGACGCCCTGGCTGGTGTAGACGTCCTTGACGCTCTCGACGAAGGTGTGCATCGTCGACTCGATGTCGGTCAGCTTGCGCAGGTTGCGGAAGTTGACGAAGCCCTTGGTGATCTGGTCGCCGGCGCGAACCTCGCAGCCGTCCTCGATCTCGGGCATAAAGCGCACCGAAGCGGGGACGCGACGCTCGTCGAGAACACGGGTGTGATCCTCGGAGTCGGTGAGCGTCAGCACATACTCGGACTTCTCGGGCTTAATCGAGAGGTGGCCGGAGTACGGAGCCAGCTCGGCCTCGCGACCCAGGATCTTCTCGTTGACGTTACCGACGATATCGAACATACGGCTGACCGTAGGCAGACCCTGCGTAATATCGTCGACGCCAGCGACGCCGCCGGAGTGAATGGTACGCATCGTAAGCTGCGTACCGGGCTCGCCGATGGACTGGGCGGCAATAATGCCGACGGCAGTACCGATGGCGACCGGACGACGGGTGGAAAGATCCCAGCCGTAGCACTTCTGGCACACGCCGTACTTGGAGCGGCAGGTGAGCAGCGCGCGAAGCTTGACCTTCTTAAGGCCGGCATCGACCATCTTCTGGATGTCGGCAACCTTCTCGATGTAACCGTCCTGCTCAAAGAGCACGGTGCCATCGGGAGCCACGACGTCCTCAATGAAGCAACGGCCGACGAGGTCGGTGTTGAGGTCGGTGGTGCCGGGGATGATGAGGTTGTAGGTAACGCCCTCGTGCGTACCGCAGTCCTCCTCGCGGACAATGACGTCCTGGGCCACGTCGACCAGACGACGGGTCAGGTAACCAGAGTCCGAGGTGTGGGATGCGGTATCGACCAGGCCCTTACGGGCGCCGTAGGTCGAAATGAAGTACTCGAGCGGCAGCAGGCCCTCGCGGAAGTTCGCCTTAATGGGAAGGTCGATCGTCTCGCCGGACATGTCTGCCATCAGGCCACGCATGCCGCCGAGCTGACGCAGCTGGGTCTTAGAACCACGGGCGCCGGAGTCGGCCATCATGTAGAGCGGGTTCTCCTCGTCGAACATGTCGAGCATGAGCGCTGCGACCTTGTCGGTACAAGCGGTCCACTCGTTAACGACCTCGATGTGGCGCTCCGTCTCGTTGATGAAGCCCTCCTCGAAGTACTCGTTGATCTGGTCGACGTTGGCCTGGGCGCGGTCGAGCAGCTCCTGCTTCTCGGCAGGGATGAGAGCGTCCCACACCGAGATGGTGAGGCCGGCGCGGGTAGCGTAGTGGAAGCCGGAGTACTTGATGGCGTCGAGGATCGGGCCGACCTTGGCCTCGGGGTAACGATCGCAGCAGTCTGCAACCAGCTTGGCAACGTCGCCCTTGACCATCTTGTAGTTCATGAACTCGTAGTCTTCGGGCAGGCACTGGCGGTTGAAGATGATGCGGCCGATAGAGGTCTCGAAGCGCGCGGTCTTGTTGCCGGTGACGTCGTAGTCGACAAACTCGTTCTTGCCGTTCTTGACGCGGAAGATACGGGTGCCGTCCTCGTTGATGACGTTGGCGTTCTCGGCGGACACGCGGACCTGGATCTTGGCCTGCATGTCGACCTCGGAGCGGCAGTCATAGGCGTGCAGCGCGTCGTCGAAGCTCGAGAACACGTGGTTCTCGCCCGGCAGGCCGTCGCGGACCTGGGTCAGGTAGTACACACCGATGATCATGTCCTGCGAGGGGATGTTGACCGGCTTGCCGGATGCCGGCGAGCGCAGGTTGTTCGCAGAGAGCATGAGCACGCGGGCCTCGGCCTGAGCCTGGCTGGACAGCGGCACGTGGACAGACATCTGGTCGCCGTCGAAGTCGGCGTTGAAGGGCGAGCAGACCAGCGGGTGCAGGTGGATAGCCTTGCCCTCGACCAGCACCGGCTCAAAGGCCTGAATGGACAGACGGTGCAGGGTCGGTGCACGGTTGAGCAGCACGACGCGGCCGTCGATGACCTCTTCGAGGATGTCCCACACAAAGGTGGCACCGCGGTCGATAGCGCGCTTGGCGCCCTTGATGTTCTCGACCTTGCCAAGCTCGACCAGGCGCTTCATGACGAAGGGCTTGAAGAGCTCCAGCGCCATGGTCTTGGGCAGACCGCACTGGTGCAGCAGCAGCTTGGGGTCGGTAACGATTACCGAACGGCCGGAGTAGTCGACACGCTTGCCCAGCAGGTTCTGACGGAAACGACCCTGCTTGCCCTTGAGGGCCTCAGCGAGCGACTTGAGCGGGCGACCGCCACGGCCAGAGACCGGGCGACCACGACGGCCGTTGTCGAACAGGGCGTCCACGGACTCCTGGAGCATGCGCTTCTCGTTGTTCACGATGATCGCAGGGGCGTCCAGGTCGAGCAGGCGCTTGAGTCGGTTGTTACGGTTGATCACGCGACGGTACAGGTCGTTGAGGTCGGACGCGGCGAAGCGGCCGCCGTCGAGCTGGACCATCGGGCGCAGATCGGGCGGAATGACCGGGATGACATCCAGGATCATGTTCGCGGGGCTGTTGCCGCCCTTCAGGAAGGCGTCAACGACCTCGAGGCGCTTGACGGCCTTCTCGCGCTTCTGCTTCTGGGAGTCCTCGTCGGCGATGATGGCCTTGAGCTTCTCGGCCTCGGAGGGGAGGTCGATGGCAGCGAGCAGGTCGCGAACGGCCTCGGCACCCATACCACCCTTGAAGTACATGGAGTAGTAACGGGTCATCTCGCGGAACAGCGGCTCATCGGAGATGAGGTCGCGCTCGGTGAGCTTCATGAAGGCGTTGAAGGCGTCCGTGCGGAGCTGCTTATCGTCCTTGCACTCTTCCTCGATGTCGACGATGCCAGAGGCGATCTCCTCGGGGGTCAGCGGCTCCTCGTCGGAGAACTCGTCAAAGTTCTCGGGGTTGCCCTGCTCCTTGAGGGACTCGATCTGGCGGGCGCACTCGGCATCGATCTCTTCCAGATCGGCGGCGAGCTCCTCGCGCAGGTCGTCAGCGTCGGCCTCGCGAGCCTCGTAGTCGACCTCGGTGATGATGTAGCTGGCAAAGTACAGAACCTTCTCGAGGTCCTTGGACTTGATGTCGAGCATACGGCTCATCGGGAAGCTCGTGGGGCTCTTGAAGTACCAGATGTGGGACACGGGAGCGGCGAGCTCGATGTGACCCATGCGCTCGCGACGAACCTTGGCCGAGGTGACCTCGACGCCGCAGCGCTCGCAGACGATGCCCTTAAAGCGGATGCCCTTGTACTTGCCGCAGGAGCACTCCCAGTCCTTGGCGGGACCGAAGATCTTCTCGCAGAACAGGCCGTCCTTCTCGGGCTTGAGGGTACGGTAATTGATGGTCTCCGGCTTCTTGACCTCACCGTGCGACCAGGAACGGATCTGGTCGGCGGAGGCAAGGGAGATCTTTACCGAGTCAAAATCAGTAGCTTCGAAATCTGCCACAGTCAACTACTCCTTATCAGTGGTCGTGGCGGCGACAGCCTCGGGTGCCTCGGCGGTCTCGGCATCCTGGGCCTCGACGTCGGTGTCAACGCCGGCGAGCGCAGCCAGGTCGTCGAGAGCAGAGGTCTCCTCGGCGGTCACAGGGGCGGAGGCGTCCTCGTCGGCATCGTGCATGGGCTCGATGTCCAGTGCGAGGGAACGGATCTCCTTGACGAGAACCTTGAAGGACTCGGGGATACCCGGAACCGGGACGTTCTCGCCCTTGACGATGGACTCGTAGGTCTTGACGCGGCCCACGGTATCGTCGGACTTGACGGTCAGGATCTCCTGCAGGACGTTGGCAGCACCGTATGCGTACAGTGCCCAAACTTCCATCTCGCCGAAGCGCTGGCCGCCGAACTGAGCCTTGCCGCCCAGCGGTTGCTGGGTAACCAGGCTGTAAGGGCCGGTCGAACGGGCGTGGATCTTGTCGTCGACCATGTGGCCGAGCTTGAGGATGTAGGACGTACCCACGGTAATGGGCTCGCGGAACTCCTCGCCGGTGCGGCCGTCGAACAGGCGGGTCTTGCCGCGCTCGTCAAGCTGGGTGACAAACTCGGGGCGCATGTGATCGCCAAAGGCAGCGGTGGCCTTGTTGAGCATGTTCTTGTTGGCGCGACGGATGACCTCGGCGATCTCGTCCTCCTTGGCGCCGTCGAAGACGGGCGTCGAGACGAAGAACGGACCGGGGACATACTTGTCGGAGTCGGCATCCTCGGTATCCCAACCGCAGGCAGCAGCCCAGCCAAGGTGGCACTCGAGCAGCTGACCGACGTTCATACGCGAAGGAACGCCCAGCGGGTTGAGGATAACGTCGATCGGGGTACCGTCAGCCATGTAGGGCATGTCCTCGACCGGCAGAACGTTACAGATAACGCCCTTGTTGCCGTGGCGACCGGCGATCTTATCGCCCTGCTGGATCTTACGACGCTGGGCGACGTAGACGCGCACCTGCTCGTTGACGCCGGGGGCCAGGTCGTCGCCGTTCTCGCGGCTAAAGCGGACGACGTCGATGACGCGGCCATAAGCGCCGTGAGGCATCTTAAGGGAGGTGTCGCGAACATCGTGAGCCTTGGCACCGAAGATGGCGCGCAGCAGGCGCTCCTCGGCGGTCAGAGCGCTCTCGCCCTTAGGCGTGACCTTGCCGACCAGGATGTCGCCAGGGCCGACCTCGGCGCCGATGCGGATGATGCCGTCCTCGTCGAGGTTGGCAAGCATGTCCTCGGAGAGGTTCGGGATCTCGCGAGTGATCTCCTCGGGGCCGAGCTTGGTGTCGCGGGCGTCGATCTCGTGACGGGTGATATTGATGGTCGTCAGCAGGTCCTCGGCCACCAGGCGCTCGGACACGACGATACCGTCCTCGTAGTTGAAGCCTTCCCACGGCATGTATGCCACGGTGAGGTTCTGGCCCAGTGCGAGCTCGCCATGATCGGTCGAAGGACCGTCGGCCAGAGGCTCGCCCTGCTCAACGGTGTCACCGACGCGCACGAGCGGACGGTGGTTGATGCAGGTGGACTGGTTGGAGCGCTGGTACTTGGCCAGGTGATACTCGTCCATGCCGCCGGCATGCTTGACGATAATCTTGGAGGCGTCGGCATAGATGACTTCGCCGGCGTTCTTGGCCAGGGTAACCTCGCCAGAGTCCAGGGCGGCGCGACGCTCCATGCCGGTACCGACATAGGGAGCGGCGGGGTGAACCAGCGGCACGGCCTGACGCTGCATGTTGGCGCCCATGAGCGTACGCTTGGCGTCGTCGTGCTCGAGGAACGGAATCAGCGTGGCTGCGACGGAGAGCATCTGACGCGGCGAGACGTCCATGTAGTCGACGTCCTCGACAGGCACGTCGGCGGGAGCGCCGAAGGAGCCGTCGAAGTCGCGGGTACGGGCGATCACGGTATGCGGACGGACGATCTTGCCCTCGGCATCGGTCGTGATGAACTCGTTGGTCTTGGGATCGAGCGGCGTGTTGGCCGGCGCGATGACGTGCTTCTCTTCCTCGTCAGCGGTCATCCAGTCGATCTGATCGGTGGCAACGCCGTTCTCGACACGACGGAACGGGGCCTCGATGAAGCCATACTCGTTGACGCGGGCGTAGAGGGCGAGCGAGCCGATCAGGCCGATGTTGGGGCCTTCGGGGGTCTCGATCGGGCACATGCGGCTGTAGTGCGAGTTGTGAACGTCGCGGACGGCCGTCGGCACGTTGGTGCGGCGGCTGGAACCCGACTTGTGGCCGGCAAGGCCGCCAGGGCCGAGTGCGGACAGACGGCGCTTGTGAGTCAGACCGGTCAGGGGGTTCGCCTGGTCCATGAACTGCGAGAGCTGCGAGGAACCGAAGAACTCCTTGATAGAGGCCACGATCGGACGGATGTTGATGAGCGACTGCGGGGTGATCTCGTCGATGTCCTGGGAGCTCATGCGCTCACGGACGACGCGCTCCATACGGCTCATGCCGATACGGAACTGGTTGGCGACGAGCTCGCCGACGGTGCGGATGCGGCGGTTGCCAAAGTGGTCGATGTCGTCGACCTTGAAGCCCTGCTCGCCGGCAGCGAGGGACAGCAGGTAGCGCAGCGTAGCGACGATATCCTCGTCGGTGAGCACCGTGACCTCTTCCTCAGTGGTGAGGTTGAGCTTCTTGTTGACCTTGTAACGACCGACGCGGGCCAGATCGTAGCGCTGCGGGTTGAAGAGCAGGCCCTCGAGCAGGCTGCGGGAAGCATCCACGGTGGGAGGCTCGCCCGGGCGCAGACGACGGTAAATCTCGATGAGGGCGTCCTCGCGAGTGAGGGCGGTATCGCGCTCGAGGGTGCGCTTGATCACATCGGAGTTGCCGAGCAGCTCGATGATATCGTCGTTGGTGACGGCGATGCCAAGGGCGCGCAGGAACATCGTGGCGCTCTGCTTGCGCTTACGGTCGATGGAGACCATGAGCTGGTCGCGCTTGTCGACCTCAAACTCGAGCCAGGCACCGCGGGACGGGATGATCTGAGCCTTGTAGATCTGCTTGCCCGAATCCATCTCGGAGCTGTAGTACACGCCCGGGGAACGGACGAGCTGGGAGACGACGATACGCTCGGTACCGTTGATGATAAAGGTGCCCTGATCGGTCATCATGGGGAAGTCGCCCATAAAGACGAGCTGCTCCTTGATCTCGCCGGTCTCCTTGTTGGTGAGACGGACGTCGGTCAGAAGCGGAGCCTGATAGGTCATGTCCTTCTCACGGCACTCCTCGACGGTGTGCGCGGGATCGCCAAACTGATGCTCGCCGAAGGTAACCTCGAGAACATGGTTCTGGCTCTGGATGGGGCTGGATTCCTTGAACGCCTCACGAAGGCCCTCGTCCTTAAAACGCTCAAAGGATTCCCTCTGAACAGAGATAAGGTTGGGGAGCTCCATGGCCTCCGGGATTTTCCCGAAGCTGACGCGCTTGCGCTCAGTGGCAGTGTATGCGTAGGTCACCAGGTTTTTCCTCCTTCACGGAAATGCTCGGTGGATTGGCGAGGCATAGCTTCGCCAGTTATCGCAACCTAATAGTTTATCAGGTACCGACCGTTGAGCAAGAAAAGCCTTGACGCGATTGAGTTTTTGGAGTAGCAAAATTTTTCGACAAAAAATGCGCAGGTAAATGTATGTGTATCGAACACCTGTTCATATATTTTCTGTGAACAGAGGGCTGGCAATCGCAGCTCTTATAAAAAAACGGGCGCGAACCGAAGTCCGCACCCGTAAATGTCGATGCCCGAAAGGCTTATTTGCGCATCAAACCGCCGCGCTCGTCGATGGCATCCCAGAAGGCGCCGGCAAAGCGAGGATCGCTTGCAGCCATGAGGGCGTTGGTAGCCATCCAGCCAGACGGGGTACCGGTATCGTAGCCCGACAGCGGGTCGATGACGACGGCATACATGGCCTCGCGGTCGAGCGAGCGGGCCATGGCGTCGGTCAGCTGGATCTCGCCGCCCTTACCGGCCTGCTGATCGGCCAGCAGGTCCATGACCAGCGGGCTCAGCAGGTAGCGACCGACGATGTACAGGTTGGACGGAGCCGCCTCGGGAGCGGGCTTCTCAACCAGACCGCCGATACGCCAAACGGCACCAGGCTCGTCGTCGGCAGCATTCTCGAAGCCCTCGAGAGCGCCCACGCGATCGCCGGCGATAACGCCATAGCGGCTGACTTCCTCGGGAGCGCACGCGGCAACGGCGATAACAGAAGCGCCACCGTGTTCCTTGGAGACGGCAAGCATCTTGTCGCAGATGTCACGGTTGGGCACAACGTAATCGCCCAGAAGAACCAGGAAGTTCTCCCCTGCCACAGCGTCGGCGGCAGAGCGAATGGCGTGGCCAAGGCCCTTGGGCTCGTACTGATAACGGAAGTCGACCGGCATGCCACCAGCATGGGCGACGGCGTCGGCGTAGGCGTCCTTGCCACGCTCGCGAAGCAGGTTCTCGAGCGAGCGATCGGGCTGGAAGTAGCTCAGCAACTCAGGCTTGCCAGGAGAGGTGACGATAATAGCATCGTCGACCTCATCGGGGTCGAGCGCCTCCTCAACGACGTACTGGATGACCGGTTTGTCGAGCACCGGCAGCATCTCTTTAGGCGTGCACTTGGTGCCAGGCAGAAAACGCGTGCCAAGACCGGCGGCGGGGATGATTGCCTTCATGTTATTCAAGGATCCTTTCGCAGGCGCAGGATGCGCCCTGTGCGTGCGGCACGGCGGCCGCAGACCAAATTGCGATACTGAAGTATCTTACCGCCGGAGACATACGTCGCCGTAAGGCAAGCGCCATTCTTCAGCAGGTCAACGCAAATTATTGCTCGAATGGTGCAATTTTATCGCCCAACGGTAGCAACGCCAAAGCACCGCAAGCGGCAGCAATTTGTATGCCGAGCCAACAAAATAGAGGGATCAAAACGAAAAAGACGGGGTTCGCAATGCGAACCCCGTCTGCAAAGAAATCTGGCGAGAAAGCCTGATTACTTGAGGGTGACAGCAGCGCCAGCAGCCTCGAGCTTCTCCTTGGCAGCCTCGGCGTCCTCCTTCTTGGCACCCTCGAGAACAGCCTTGGGAGCGCCCTCGACGACCTCCTTGGCCTCCTTCAGGCCAAGGTTGGTGAGCTCACGGACGGCCTTGATGACCTGGATCTTGTTGTCGCCGAAGCCCTCGAGCACGACGTCAAACTCGGTCTTCTCCTCGGCCTCAGCAGCGCCAGCAGCGGGAGCGGCGACAACGGCGGCAGGAGCAGCGGCGGAAACGCCGAAGGTGTCCTCGATAGCCTTAACGAGCTCGGAAGCCTCGAGAAGGGTCATTTCCTTAAGAGCATCGATGATCTCATCGGTGGTAAGCTTAGCCATTTCTAAGTCCTTTCGGTTTCCGTGTCTGTGCACGGAGATCAGTTAAAACACGACGCGAATGCGTCAGGGGTGCGGCGTTGCCGCCGCGGGTGAAAACAGCGACTAGGCTGCCTTCTGCTCGGAGACCTGCTGGATCGAACGAGCGAGACCAGAGGAAACGCCGTTGACGCAGACAGCGATGTCGCGAGCGAAACCGGAGATGAGACCGGCGATCTGGCCGAGAAGCTGGTCCTTGGTGGGCAGCTCGGCGATAGCCTTAACATCATCAGCGGAAACGACCTTGCCGTCGGAGATACCGCCCTTGATCTCAAGGACGCCCTTGGACTTAGCGGAGAAGTCTTTAAGGGTCTTAGCGGCCTCGACCGGCTCGGTCTCGTAGAACACATAAGCGACGGGGCCGGCGAGGATCTCGTCGAGCTCGGGCTGCTCCTGGTTCTTGAGAGCGATCTTGACCAGGTTGTTCTTGTAGACCTTCATCTCGGCGCCGCACTCGCGAAGCTGATGACGCAGCTCCTGAGCCTGCTTAACCGTCAGACCGTTGTAGTTGACGACGAACAGACCGGCGTTCTCGGCGATACGGGACTCGATCTCTGCAACCTTGTCGATTTTGTACTGCTGGGGCATGAATTACACCTCCTCGAATTCTTTCCGGGCACGGTCCGCCACAAGGACGTGACGGGGGCATGTCCAAAAAGAAAGCCCCCGCGCTGCATGAGCGACGGGGGCGAGAAGACATATCTACTCGACCACCTCGGCTGGCGGGATATCCCATTAAGCTCGCGGGCGATGCCCGTTTGCACCGGCTGTCTCTGGCAGCGGATTCGTGCGTGAACCGAAAGTATTATGGCGGGGACCCCGGCGTCGGTCAACGGGCGCGAGGATTCGTACACAAACCCTGCATACGCTCCGGCCGGGAGGGGCAGGGCGAGTTTTCCGCTCGGTCAAGTCCTGGGCTCGCACGAAGGCCACATTAAGTGGCCTTCGGCTCGTGCGGAATCTACGGAAAACTCGCCCTGCCCCTCCCGGCCGGAGCTACGTTGCCTTTGCTGCGAATCCTCGTGTCCGTTGAGCGACGCGCCCCACTCATAATGCTTGGGTCGGTGGGCTGATGTATTGCGTCCCGTTGGGCTATAAGGTTGAAATGAAGGTGGACAGGCGATTTAGGCCTTCGTCCAGATCTTTGTCGGAAACGCAGTAGCTGAGGCGGATGTGGCCTTCGGTGCCGAAGCAGTCGCCCGGGACTAGGGCTACGTTGGCTTCTTTGATGGCTTTGATGCAGAAGTCTTCGCTTGTTAGGCCGAATTGTTTGATGCTCGGGAAAGCGTAGAAGGCTCCTGCCGGTTCCACTACGTCGAGGCCCATGGCGTCTAAGGCTGCGAGCACGCGTTCGCGACGGGCTCGGTAGACTTTGAGCATGGGGGTTGGGTCGACGGTCAGGGCTCGCGCTGCGGCGTCCATCTCAAAGGAGACGGCACTCGATACTAAGTATTGGTGGGCCTTTGCGATCTCGGCGATGACGGGGGCTGCGGCTGCGAGCCAGCCCAAGCGCCAGCCGGTCATGGCCCAGGGCTTGGAGAAGCTCTCGATAACGACCGTCTGCTCGCGCAGCTCCGGGTGGCGCTGGGCAAATCGCTCGTAGCCGTCCACGTAGACCAGGCGGTTATATACGTCGTCGCAGACCACGTAGATGCCCGCCTGCTCCGCTACGCGCGCCACGGCGCCGAGCGATGCCGCGTTGAGGATGCAGCCCGTAGGATTGTTGGGCGTGCAGATGACGATGGCCTTGGTCGCCGGCGTTACGCAGGCACGAAGTGCGCCCTCGTCAATCTGGAATTGCGCAGGCTCCGTATCCAAAAAGACCGCTTTGGCGTGGTTGGCCACGACGATGTTCTCGTATAGGCCAAAGGCCGGCGTGGGGATGATGACCTCGTCGCCGGGGTTGAGCATAGCCATGAATGCTGCCGACAGGGCCTCGGTCGCGCCGTCGGTCAGGATGACCTCGTCGGCCGAAAACGCCAGGCCCGCGTTCCCCATGTAGGCAGACAGCGCCTCGCGCAGGGCGGGGCGACCGTTGTTGGGCGGATAGTGCGTGTCGCCGCGGCCCAGCGCGGCGGTCACCTCGGCGCTAATCACATCGGGCGTGGGAAAATCGGGCTCGCCAAGCGCAAGCGCGATGCACCCTGGGTGCTGGGCAGCGAGCGCGTTAATCCGACGGATGCCGGAGGGCTTAAGCGTGGCAAGCGAGGTATTCATGGGCAGACGCATGGCATTCCTTTCGTAAGGGTTGCACTAGGATAGCGCGGCGGGGCGCCGTCAGACGGTGTAACCTAAACGGAAACCAACCGGAAAGGAGGCGGCATGGAGACGATCGCGCGCGGCGATGTACCAAAAACGTTGCAGACCATTGCGTATATCAGCATTCCCAATAGCGCCGATCTTGAGTTTTTGCTCTGGGACCTGCAGGATGCCATCGCGGCCTATGCCCGGCTTTCCGGCACCGCGCTCCCCCGCCCGGTCGATTTGGAGGCGGATGATGCCGGTGCAGTCGATGGCATCGTGCTGGCCATTGAAGATATGGCTGACGATGAGACGTTGACAGCTATCGAGCAGGCGCTTGAACGCTTTGGCGGTACGGGAACGCGCGTCTATGCCGCGATTCGAGCCGCACAAGAGGGCGCTAAGCAGGCGCGCGGGACCGCCGTTCGTCTGCACAAGGCATGTGAGCGCCATGACCAATTGTGGTGTGGCGGCGTTGTCGTCTGTGCCGGCAGCGGTATTGCGGCGCTTCGCCACTCCCCGCGTATGGGCCTCTTGCGCCGGCCATTTTCCGAAGCGATGGATAAGCTTGTGGGCGCTGTGCGCATGGGCTGCTCCGTCGAGCATGCGCAGCGACTTGGCGGCGGCAATGCCGTCAACGTCAACGTCGACGGCATGGTTTGCGCCGAGCCAGCCGTGCCCGCGCCAATCTGGCGAGGCGTTCTGAAACGCCTCGGCGCCCGCGCCCAATCAGATATCTAAATTAGAGAGCGGCCCAGTCAACGGCTTCGTGCCAACGCTCAACAAGACGCTCCAGACGCCAGGCGGCATTGGCGGGACTCGTCGAGGGCAGGACGATGGCGGGCAGCCCGGTGCGTTCTTGTAGATAGCGCTTGTAGAGCCGGCCAGCTGTACCTCCGTTGCATACCACCTGCTCAATAGGCGCATTGCCCGCAATGCGCTCGATATGTGCCGGCACAACGTTGCGAATGCTCGCGTCACTCGAGCCCTTAATGTCACAGCTCTCGATCACGTCCCACAGGGCCACGCCGCCGTTCAGCAGCATGGAGCGCTTGGCGACAATCGAGGCGTCGAGCGTCGCAGGCTCACCGCTTGCCAAAGGGTCGCCCTCGTTGGGCGGCACGGGCACACCGAGGCATGCGGCCATCACGCGCCAAAAGCGATTCTGAGGGTTACCGTAATAAAAGGCATTGGCACGCGAAAGCACCGAGGGAAACGACCCGAGCACCAAAACGCGCGAGTGCTCGTCAAACACGGGTTCAAACCCATGCTCAATATGTTGATAGCCCTCGTCCGGCGCGGCCACGAGCTAGGCCCTCAGCAGATAGCGCACCTCGTAGGGTGCAAGCTCAAGGGTACCCGTCGGCTCGACCGTGGGAGCATCGTCGGCAAGTAGGTCGACGAAGGAGCCGTTGAGTTCGCCGGCTCCAAAGGTATAGGGCTCGTTCACGGCATTGACCGCCACAAGCACCGTCGCGTCGTCGCAGGCGCGCTCGAACAGCAGCTGCTTGTTCTGGATCACCACGTTGCGATAGGCACCGTAGTTGAGAGCACGGGCCGCCGCGTCGTCGGCCGAGCGCAGGTGCGTGAGCTGCTTGATGAAGGCCGTCAGCTCGTTGGGCGCAGGCTCATCGAGCGCAGGTCGCAGCGCCCAGTCGCCATCGGGGCCGCCCTTTTCGCCAGCAATTCCCCACTCGCTACCGTAATAGACGCACGGAATGCCTGGCATGCCAAACAGCATGCCATAGGCGGGGCGTAGGCAAGACTTGTCGGTAAGGATGCTCGCCAGGCGCGGCACATCGTGGTTGTCGACAAACGACAGCAGGTGTTTGCCGCGGTAGATGCACCACGGATCGCCGCCAAACTGGCGATGCAACGAATGGGCAATCTCGAACATGTTGACCGAATTAAAGCTGGAGTAAAGGCCCTTGTAACACTCGTAGTTGGTGCAGGAGTCGAGCATCTCGTCGTTGACGATCTGGTTGTAGTCGCCGTGGAGCGTCTCGCCAATCAGCACGAAGTCGGGCTTGAGGTCACGGGTAAAGGCGTGCAGGCGGCGCATAAAGTCGCGGTCGAGCATATAGGCAACGTCCAGGCGCAGGCCGTCGACGCCAAAGTCCTCGGCCCAACGGCGCACAGACTCGAGCAGGTAATCGACCACGGCGGGGTTTTGCAGGTTGAGCTTCACGAGCTCAAAATGGCCTTCCCAGCCCTCGTACCAAAAGCCGTCGCCATAGCAGGAGTCGCCGTCAAAGCTGATGTGGAACCAATCCTTGTAGGGCGAGTCCCACTTGTGCTCCTGCACATCGCGGAAGGCCCAAAAGCCACGACCGACGTGGTTGAAGACGGCATCGAGCACCACGCGGATGCCGTGGGCATGCAGCGTGTCGCACACGGCGGCAAAGTCGGCGTCCCCACCCAGGCGGCGGTCGATGTGGCGCAGGCTGCGCGTGTCGTAGCCGTGGCTATCAGACTCGAGCGGCGGGTTGATGAGCACGGCGCCAACGCCGAGTTCCTGCAGGTAGTCGGCCCATTGGGCGATTTTCATGATAGGAGCATCGGGGTTGGACGCGGCGTTGGCAGCTTGAGCAAGCTCATCCTCGGCAACGGGTGCGGCGTTTTCGCGCGGAGCTCCGCAAAAGCCCAGCGGATAGATCTGATAGAACGTCGTCTCGTATGCCCACATAGCAACCTCCCGGTAAGCTCAACACAACGACATCCATTGTATGCCCGGCTTGTATCCACTCCCCCAAAATAAGTTGCGGTGGAATAGTTCCTGCTTGGGCCTTCAGAGGCCTTAAACAGGAACTATTCCACCGCAACTGATGAGGGGACGTGATTAGGCGACGGACTTGGCGCGGCGTATGGCCGGGAACAGCACGGTGATGGCGAGAATCTTGCCAAATAAATGGTACTGCCGAGATGCCGCTGAGCGAATAGAGAGGTGTCCGCATGGGTGGCTATCCTATGATGAAGGCAGCATATTCCCACACCTGACCTACAAAGGTAGTTGAACGATGGCAGACATTAAAATCAAGATCGTCAGCAATCCATATCAAGAAATTGTCCGGTTCTTCCGATGGGATAACGGCTGGCAAGAAATAACGACCTCCTCAAACCCCAATAGCGCGCTCCATAGCACGAAGATCGTTAACGGATTCTTCCCCTTTAAGGCCGAAGAGATCATCGACATCCTCGCCAAAGAGTTCGGCGGCGGCGATAAAATCGAATTGCATTTTGAAGGTGCGGACGACGAATGGCAGGAGCTGCTCGCCATCTGTACCGAAGGACCACGCGCCAACACATACGAGGCCATACGAGACGAGCGTTATCTATCAAACGCCCGAGACGTCTTGCCGGAGATTGTCGAAGTCTTCAGAGAAATCCAGGGGCTCGTAGACGAATCAGTCTCCGAGCGAACAAAAGTCTCTGAGCAAATTAGGAAGTTCACCGATGTCTCGAGCGACATCATCCCGCTGTGTGTGCTCGGCAGCTATAGTGCAGGCAAATCGACGCTCATCAACGCCCTCATTGGCATGGAGATCCTTCCCAGCGGCGACGAGCCTGTAACGGCCCGCATATTTCAAATCAAACGTTCAAAAGACCGAGATCGCGCGATGGTTCAATTCTCCTGTGGCAACAGGCGATTCTTGCTACGTTTTGATCTTGATGGCCTCATGGAAAACAAAGAGCTTGTGGGGGAGCCCCTATACGACATGATTGCAGCCAAAGTCGCCGACTCCATGCCCGGTATGGCTTCCCATATGAACAGCGCCCTCAAGGTTCTTAACTCATACCATGCCGATGAAGACGACCGGACCATCTCCGATCTGATCAGAATCGAGGTGCCCTTTAGCGATACCGACCCGTGGCCCCATGATAGGGAGTTTGTCATCTTTGACACCCCGGGCTCAAACTCCGACTCCAACGCCGATCACGCCCGAGTGCTCAAACAGGCAATGGAGGGCCTCTCGAATGGCCTTCCCATTTTCGTTGCAGAGTACAGCTCGCTCGATACGAAGGACAACAAGAACCTCTCTAACGAAATAGAGCAGATTCCCGCAATTGACGAGCGTTTTACCATGATTGTGGTTAACAAGGCCGATTCCGCCGACCTTCCCAAAGGCGGGTTCGACGACGAACGAGTCTCGGACATCATGCGTCAGTCCATTCCATCCAGCCTCTATGGTCAAGGTATCTACTTTGTTTCTTCCATCCTCGGCCTAGGCTCAAAGAACTCCAGTGAGTTTATAAGCGACAACTATGCCGAAAAATTCGAAGACCAGCAGCGTAAATACACCGATCCAACAAGCCGCTTCTACAAAACGCTCTACCGCTACGACATCCTTCCGGGACAGATCTCGCGCAGAACCAACCGCGAATCCGAAGCTTGCAAGGACCTCCTTCTTGCCAACAGCGGACTCTTTTGTATCGAAAATGAAATACGGCTGTTTGCCGAGCGGTACTCTGCCTACAACAAATGCAGCAGGTCGGAATCGCTCCTACAAGAAATTGTCTGCATAACCGAAGAAGAAATTGCCGATAAGAAAACCGACCTCGAACAAAAGAAAGCACAGCGAGAAGCCGAGCTCGAAGAGGATAAGCGCAATCTCATCAACCAACTCGAAGACTGCAGAGAGCATGCAAGGCTGGACTCCTCGGCCAGCTATGCCGGCGCCATCGACAGGAACGTTTCCGCCGAGCAGTGGAAAACCAACCTTGACACGCTTCAGGCGCGTCAAGGCGTCATTACCGAAGACAAGCGAGAACGCCTCGGATACTCAAAACGGTCGAACGCAGCCGCGCAAGCGTTTGACTCAATCGCCCCTAACTTTTTCAATAGGCTCGGCGAATCGATAAAAGGAAGCCCGGCCAACACGCAAAAGGGCGTCGACCCCCAGCCAACATTTGGGTTAGCGGAGGTTGGCAAAGGCCTTTGTGATGACATCACCGATGCGCTCCAAAAAAGATCCGACGCAAAGGCTGCCGAAAGAACAGCCGACAAAGATGCCGCCGACCAACTCTTTAACGAGGTCATCAATCACTATGACGAATGTACCGAGCAAATAGCTCAGACCATCGATGAGCTGTCGCAAAGCTATTGGAAGGATTGTGCGGAGCATAGCCGCGATGCCCTCTATCGCATCGCTACCAGCAGCGACAATCCTCTTTCCGAAGAGAAGCGCCAAGAGGTCGGCGATATCATTCTTAAATATCATGGCCTCGCGCTCGATAAGACAAAGGGCCCCATTTTCAGCAAGGCAGACTTTACCGAACTGAAGCTCATGGACCGTGTCATCTTTAAATCTGACAAGCTTTTGCTCAGGAAAGTCGAAGACAAATTCAACCGCGAAATCTCGCGGTGTTTCTGCGAAGCACGCGCCGAAACAGAGCGCGAGCATACCTACGGCTTTACCGAATGGCTCAACGAGCTGCTCGGCCAAATTACGAGCAATATCACCGACTACAACCCGGTGCTCCATGGCCATGTCGAAGACATCAACAGGCAAACCGCGGAGATCAACGCTCTCGAAGCAAAACTCGAGACGCTCAATAATCGAAAAGAGTACATTGCGCGCGTCATTAATTGGAAGGAATAGGCTGATCGTATGGGCATCAAAAACGCGATTATGCGCGCTGCCGATAAGGCCGGCAACGCGGTCGCAACCGTCTCGGTACTCAGCAGCTCCCAACTCGATGAGGTCGACAAAAAGCGAACAGCATACTTGTCAGAAAAGCCAAATCCGGCAGACGAGCAGGCTGTCGAGCTCACCAATCGGCTCTTGGCAACTGCCGCCGTTGAGCTTCACAACGCTTATCTGCCGCAGTTGCGAAATGTATACGCGCCGATTGACCCCTCCATCGAATACCCCACGGGCTTTAACGCCGACAACAACATCCGTTTCATGAATATCACGAAGTGGATCGTCGACCCCAACGAGGACAGTCTCGAGAAGCTCGTAAATGTGTACGACGTTCTTTCTGACGAAGACTGCAACATTGCGCTGGTTTTTAATCGAACCAGTGCAAGCACCGAGGTATTCCTTGCAGTCGTCAATAGTGACAATGCCCGTGACAACATCGACGCCGATAATTTTTCTCGGCGCATGTCGGATGCCCTGAGGGGCAACTTCCCCGGTTCCGAAGTGGGACCCGCCAATCGCGGCCCCATTCCGTGTCTAGACAATCGACGCTCGTCTTCGGTTGCCGCCGTTTCGAATATTCCAGCCGAAAAGAACGAGAAGTTCGTCACGCAAACCATTGAGAAAGTTCTCGACGGCATTGTGCCTGGGAGGCCGAGCGAAGACTACACTATCGTGCTGCTCGCAACCCCGATCCATGATATTGAATCGCGCAAGCTCCGTCTCGCCGAACTCCACTCACTTCTGACGCCCTATGCCTCATGGACGACCAACTACACCTACCACCAAAACGACTCCATCGGATCGTCCGCAACGATTGGTATCAATGCGGGCGTGAGTGCCGACAGGCAGGTGGGGAGCAATCAGGCGGTAGCGCAAAACTACAACGAAACGGACTCGACAAACGAGTCGACCTCGGAATCGAGCAACGAGAGCGTAACCGACTCGTCCACATCGACCGAAAGCATCACGGATACGGTCACTGACGGCAGGAATGAGTCCTCGAGCGGAGGCGTTAACTTAGGCGTATCCGCAAGTCACACCGAGGGCTCGTCGCACTCCACGTCTACAGCAAAAGGCACGAGCTCATCTACCGGCAAGGCCATATCCAACTCGCTCGGCAAAGCCGTTACCAGCGGCGTTGGCAAGGCCGTCTCTAAGGGAGCGTCCGTAACTTCTGGCGTTTCGCAGGCCGTAAATCTTGGCGCCAACTTTGGTGGATCGTTCGCGCGCTCTAGCACGGTCACCGCTACCATCGGCGCCGACGAAGGCATCACGCAGACGTTTAAGAACTACTCCATCCAACACGCACTCGAAATCCTTGAGCTGCAGATGAAACGCTACGACCTTGCCTCGGCGCTTGGTATGTGGGACTTTTGCGCCTACGTGCTGTCAGAAGACCACAACGTCGCAAACAACGTTGCCCACACCTACCTCGCCCTCACCCAGGGCAAAGAGTCCTATATGTCTCAGGCTGCAGTAAACCTCTGGCGCGGAGACCTTGGAGAGCAAAGCGCCGACGCCGCGGCAATCTGCTCCTACCTTCGCGATTTGCGCCATCCTGTTTTTGCCCTCTCCCCCGCCCTGCTCGATCAACATCCGAGCTTTTCGGTCTATCCGGCAACAGTCGATGCAACCGCCGCCCTATCGGGCAAGGAGCTGGCTTATTCGCTCAATTTTCCCAAGAAATCCGTCCCAGGGCTGCCCGTTATCGAGTGTGCGTCTTTTGGACGCAATGTCTCAACGTTCGATGGCACGCAGCCCCAACAAGGCCTTTGCATAGGCAAGGTTTTCCATATGCATCGCGAGGAACGCATTAGGACGTTCCTGTCAAAAGACTCGCTCGCCTCGCACACCTTTGTTACGGGCAGCACCGGCGCAGGAAAGACCAATACCGTCTGCCGCATCCTCGATCAGGCGCTCGATCAGCAGGTCAACTTTCTTGTCATTGAACCTGCCAAGGGCGAATACAAGGACGTGTACGGAGGCCGCGAAGACGTAAATGTCTTTGGAACCAATCCAGAATTCACGCCGCTCCTGCGCATCAATCCTTTTAGCTTCCCGTCCGGCATCCATGTGCTGGAGCACCTCGACCGACTCGTTGAGATCTTTAATGTTTGCTGGCCCATGTACGCCGCCATGCCCGCCGTCCTTAAAGACGCTGTCGCCAGATCATACGAAGACTGCGGATGGGATCTTGCCGCTTCTGATAACCCGTATGGAGCCGATCTCTTTCCCTGCTTTGCAGATGTTGCCCGCAACGTCCGCGAGATTCTCGACTCCAGCGAGTACGATGCCGAAAATAAGGGCGCCTACAAGGGGTCGCTGCTCACGCGTCTCAACTCGCTCACCAACGGGCTCAACGGCATGATGCTTTCGTCGAACGAAGTCGATGCTAGCGTGCTTTTTGACGCCAACACAGTCATCGATCTATCGCGCATTGGCTCCGCCGAAACAAAATCCCTACTCATGGGTCTTCTTGTACTCAAACTTCAAGAACATCGCATGGCCGAGAAAAAGGGCATGAACCAGCCACTTCGCCATCTGACCGTGCTTGAAGAGGCGCACAACCTGCTTAAGCGATCGTCGAGCAGCCAAGGCTCGGAGAGCGGCGACCTGACAGGCAAGAGCGTCGAGATAATCTCAAATGCCATCGCCGAGATGCGTACATACGGCGAAGGCTTCATCATCGCCGACCAGGCGCCCGGACTTCTCGATATGGCAGCCATTCGCAATACGAATACCAAGATCATCCATCGCCTGCCCGATCTTTCGGACCGCGAGCTCGCCGGTCGCGCCGCCAACCTCAACGACCAACAGATCGTCGAACTGGCACGCCTGCCCAAGGGCGTTGCGGCCATTTACCAGAATGATTGGGTTGAACCGGTGCTCTGCAAGATAGCCAAAGCAGAGGATGGCGAGCACTTTACGTACAGCCGCCCCATCGACGATGTCGCAAGCAACCAAAGCGATGATGCCCTTGCCGTAGCGCGCATGTTGGCTTACGGAATCAGCATTGGAACCGAGGCAGAGTTGCACAGCATTCGAGAGAGGCTCGACCGCCTCCATATCGATGCATCCGCAAAGGTCAAGATCTTGCGCACCGTCCAAAACCAGCCCACCGAACCGCGCATAACCAAATTAGGCCCCGTAATGAGCACGCTGTTTCCCAACGTTGTCAAAGCAGTCGAGAACGAACGCGAGTGCAGCGACGAAGCCGAGCAATGGACAATGGCGGCGGATGCGGCACTCAGGTCCTCCATCGACCGCGATATCGACAGCCGCACCAGGCAGACCATCATCCAGGGCATCATGACCGATGTCCTGTATCTGCAAATGCAAGATATCCAGGCATATTCTGATTGGCACAACTGGAACGAGAATAGCGAGGTGAGCTAATGAAGTTTAAGCTAATGGAGCTCAAGCAAATGAAAGTCGACGAACCCAAACCAGGCGATAAACTTGGGTTCAATCCCGATAAGCTCATTGGCCCCGAATCAAAGGAAACCAAAGCAGAAGTTAGCGAAATCGACCGCACAGATTCCATCAATCCTGACAAATTGATTGAATCCTCGGTGGAATCGTGCGATTATCCTTCGAGCTATAAGGAGAGGCTGGACCGTACACCGAGCATGGATAATCCCCATGGCAAATGGTCGGGCGATCGAGGGGAATCGATGTTTATTCCCACAGTCGATAGGGTTCGCGAGATTCTTCGAAACAAAGGTCTTGAGGGCATCAATTACAAGGATGGAATTCCTGTCTTCAACCCTATCTCTGAAGCGAAAGTAGCCATACAAGGCATGAGCCAGCATAGGCTTTCGCAGATGGGCGAGAACGGCGAGCGCATTGTCGGCAACTATGAAAAGGCAGACATTGAATGCGCAAAAGCTTGGAACCTTGAGCAACGCGATGGTAAAGATGATTGGACGCACCAGGATGTCAAGAAATGGCGCGAGACAAATGAGTACACCTGGCACGAGCACAATGACATGAAGACGTGCTCTCTTGTTCCGACCGAAGTTCACAAGGCGTGCAGCCATCTCGGCGGCGTAAGTGAAATCAAAAACATACTGAATCAGATTGGCGGCTTCGATGACTAACGACATGAATCTGTGGGGCAGGGATTTCTCGCTCCCCGTCTATTACGAGTGCGACTCGGACCAAGGCGTCCTCGACATTCAAAAGGAAGCAAAGGACGCCCTGCTTGCAAGCTGGGATACCGTTGAGAGCAGCAAGGAAGCGATCGAAGATTATTGCCTCGAAAGAGACGGCGATCAGATTGAGAGCCCCGTTACGAATATCTTTAGATACGTTATTCCGACCAGCATCGTGGTACTTCGAAGCGATAATGCTCGTAAAGTGGCACTCATGTGCAACTATCGTTTTGACCCCGAACACGGACTTGCTGCGGTATTTGAAAACGAAAAACTTACGGCCGTCGTCCCCCAAGACGAGCTCTAGGTCGATTATACGCAGACAGAAAAACGAAAACCGAGGCCGCTCCAGCACACACCGGAGCGGCCTCGGCCTCTTTTACGTATGCTCAGCGAGGTAGCTAAAATAGCCCCGTCCCAAATTAGCCACTCCAGCCCCTTTCTAAGTTGCGGTGAAATACGGACTGTTTGCCGGGTTTATTGGGCCCAGCAGTCCGTATTCCACCGCAACTGATGAGGGGATGTGATTAGGCGACGGGCTTGGCGCGGCGTATGGCTGGGAACAGTACGGTGATGGCGAGGATGACGCCCACGACGGCGATCGTGCCGCCCGCGTAGCCGATCCAAGCGATACCGGGACCCGAAACCACGGCGCCGCCGATTGCGGTGCCCGTGCCGATACCCAGATTAAACAGGCCCGAGAAGATCGACATGGCGACGGCCGACGAATCCGCCGGCGTGTACTTGATGAGCTCGGCCTGGAACGCCACGTTAAAGGCCGTGGCGCAGCAGCCCCATAGCGCGCAAACAGCGAGAACGGCGACGAGCGACGATGCGACCGGACCCATGAGCAGCAGGGCCACCGGCACGCCAGAGAGTGTGATAGCCAAGAACGGGAAGCGGTGCCCGTCGAACAGGCGGCCAAACAGCCAGCTGCCCACCAGACCGGAGAAGCCAAACGCCGTCAGCGTCATGGTGATGGCGCCCGCGTCGACGTGTGCGACCTGCGCCAGGAAAGGCTCAATGTAGCTGTAGCTTGCGTAATAGCCGGTCGCCATAAAAACCGTGACCGCGTAGAGCGCGACCAGGAACGGATTCTTGAGCAGCTCGGGCAGCTGTTTGACGGTAAAGCGCTCGCCCGCCGGCATGGCCGGGAACACCGCGGCCTGGTAGACGACCGCGATGGCTGAGAGGGCCCCGACCACGGCAAACGTCATGCGCCAGCCCACGGCCAGCCCGATGGCGCGGCCGATCGGCAGGCCAAAGATCTGCGCGATGGACGAGCCCGTGGCGATCATGCTGATGGCGAGCGCTCCGTGGCGACTGTCGACCAGGCGCGAGGCCATAATCGAGGCGACCGACCAGAACACGGCATGCGCGCAGGCGACCACCAGACGTGCGCAAACCAGGATGGGATATGTCGGTGCCACAGCGGACAGGAACTGGCCCAGCGAAAACACGACCAAAACGCCCAGCAGCATCCGCTTGAACTCAAAGCGCGAGGCAAACACCATAAGCGGCAGCGACAGCAGCATGACGCCCCAGGCGTAGACCGAGATCATGATGCCTGCTTGGGCCTCCGTGAGCGAGAACGATGCGGCAATATCAGTCAGAAGACCGATGGGCATGAACTCCGACGTGTTGAATACGAACGCGCAACAGGCGAGCCCAATAAGCGGGAGCCACTGCTTGAGTGAGATGCCATCTTGTCTTGCCTGAGTCATGTAGGAAACCTCTCCGATTGTCTTGGGCGGTGGGCGATTATATAGCAACGGCCCCGCATCCGTCAGTACAGATGCGGGACCGCAATCAACTCAATACACAGAGGTTGCGCCATCAATAAATTACTAAGCCAAACCCAGCAATATACCTGCCGAATGCACGACAAACGCCACGATCCAGGCGACCGTCACCTGAAACGCGAACACGGCAACGGCATAGCGCGCGCCCAGCTCACTCTTGACGGCGCCGATTGCCGCCACGCAAGGCGGGTACAGCAGCGTAAAGACCAAGAACACGTAGGCGGTGAACGGCGAAAACATGGTCGACAGTGCCGCGGGCGAGGTCGCGCCCAAAAGCACGGTGAGGGTCGAAATGACGCTCTCCTTGGCAATAAGTCCGGTGACGAGCGCCGTGGATGCGCGCCAATCGCCAAAGCCAAGCGGCGCCAGCGCCGGCGCGATGATGCTGCCGAGGCCCGCAAGCAGACTCTGCGACTGATCGGCGACCACATTAAAGCGGATGTCGAACGTCTGAAGGAACCAGATGACCACAGTCGCGGCAAAGATAATGGTAAAGGCCTTGGTAATAAAGTCTTTGGCCTTATCCCATGCCAGCATCACCGTCGTCTTGACGCTCGGCAGACGGTAATTGGGAAGCTCCATGATAAACGGCACCGGGTCGCCCTTAAATGCCGTGCGGTTGAGCACCAGGGCGGCAATGCAGCCGACCACGATGCCGATCAGATAGAGCGAAACCATGGCGGGAACTGTCGCCTGCGGGAAAAACGCTCCGCACAGCAGACCGTAGACCGGCAACTTGGCCGAACAGCTCATGAACGGCGTGAGCATGACCGTCATCTTGCGGTCGTGCTCGGATGGGAGCGTACGGGTCGACATGATAGCCGGCACGGTGCAGCCAAAACCGACGAGCATGGGCACGAAGCTGCGGCCCGACAGACCAAAGCGACGCAATACCTTATCCATGACAAAGGCCACGCGCGCCATGTAGCCCGAGTCTTCCAGAATGGAGAGGAACAAGAAGAGCACGACGATAATCGGCAGGAAGGTCAGTACACTACCCACACCCGTAAGCACGCCGTCGACAGCCAGCGAGCGCACTACGTCGTTGGTGCCGAACGCCTTGAGACCCGCATCGGCCGAGGCGATGATGGCAGCGATGCCGTCCTCCATAAGTCCCTGCAACGCCGCGCCGATCACGCCAAACGTCAGCCAAAAGACGAGACCCATGATCACCAGGAACGCCGGAATGGCCGTGTAACGACCCGTCAGGATGCGGTCAATCTTGACGGAGCGCACGTGCTCGCGGCTCTCGTGCGGCTTGACGACGCAACGCCCGCACACGTCGCCGATAAAGCCGAAGCGCATGTCAGCCAGCGCAGATAGACGGTCGGTGCCGGCCTCGCCCTCCATTTGGCTAATGATGTGCTCGATGGCGTCGAGCTCGTTGCGGTCCAGGTGAAGCGCCTCGGTCACCAGCTCGTCGCCCTCAACCAGCTTGGTCGCCGCAAAACGCACGGGAATGTGCGCCGTCGCGGCATGGTCCTCGATAAGGTTGGCGATGCCGTGAATGCAGCGATGCAGCGCGCCGCCGTCCGGACCATCGGGCGCGCAGAAGTCCAGGCGACCGGGACGCTCGCGGAACCGCGCCACGTGCAAGGCATGATCCACCAACTCGCCAATACCCTCGTTGCGGGCAGCACTAATGGGAACAACAGGCACGCCCAGCAGGCTCTCGAGCAGATTGACGTCCACGGCGCCGCCGTTGGCCGTCACCTCGTCCATCATGTTGAGCGCGATGACCATGGGTCGATCGAGCTCCATAAGCTGCAGCGTCAGGTAAAGGTTACGCTCGATGTTGGTGGCGTCGATGATATCGATGATGGCGTCGGGGTGCTCATCCAGGATAAACTGGCGGCTTACGATCTCCTCGCCCGTGTACGGCGACAGAGAATAAATGCCGGGCAGGTCGGTAACGCTTGCCTCGGGGTGGTTGCGGATGGTGCCATCTTTGCGGTCGACCGTCACGCCAGGAAAGTTACCGACATGCTGGTTGGAGCCCGTCAGCTGGTTGAACAGCGTGGTCTTGCCGCAGTTTTGGTTGCCGGCGAGGGCAAAATGCAGCGGTGCGCCCTCGGGCACGGCCGTCTTTGCCGCGCGGGGCGAATACGTCCCCTCGCCCAGGGCCGGATGCTCCGTCGTGCCGATTGCGGCGTTAGCGCGCGGACCCGTATCGGTGTCGTGAATGCCCACGAGCTCGATGCGAGCGGCATCGTCCTTGCGCAGCGTCAACTCATAGCCACGCAGGCGAATCTCGAGCGGGTCGCCCATAGGGGCGTACTTCATCATGGTGACTTCGGTGCCCGGCGTTAGGCCCATGTCCAAAATATGCTGTCGGAGTGCCTGATCGTCCGATGCCACCGATGCGACAACGGCATCCTTTCCAATCTCGAGTGTATCGAGTCTCACGTCCGCGTTCCTCCCCCAGCGCCCACAGGGCGTTGCATTTTGTTTATCTTGGCTAACCGTTTGCCATGGCTAACCATTTAACCACGCATGATAGCGCGAACACACACCGATGTTCAATCGATAGATTGGTGCAAGGGGGATTCCGGGCCGTGGTTTCCCCGAGGACCGAAAGCCGCCCGCCCCCTCGACAAAATGATCCATTCCCTTCGCCGCATGCAAAACAACCAAGGAGTGTCCCAAGGCGCCGGCACAACAGGAACGTCCCCAGCTGCCGGCAGCATTTCGCCGCAACAGCAAAGGCCCGCGCTGGCAACAAATGTCACCTGCGCGGGCTTGGTGGGCGCTCACATAGGCACGTTATAGAGACCCACATCAGCTATGGAATGCCAAGTAGCACCGATACGCAATGCCCGCCGGCTTACCAAGCAATGAAACTCGCCATAGCCTTAGACAATCGGCGCAATGCCGGCAAAGTGCAGATACAGCGAAATGATTGCCACGACAATGACCACCGCTGCGATCAGCTTGTCGTGCAGATGCGGAAGCACCGGCTTACCGCGGCCTCGCTCGCCCAGCATATAGACGGGAATGGCCGGAGCAAAAAGAATCGTCGTGATCATAACGCCCTGAAGACCCGTCGACCACACCAGGAACAATGTGTAGATGAAGCCGAGCGTACCGAAGAAGCGAGCTTTGCCGACGCTTGGCGCATGCGGCCCGTCCAGATGCTCGTTCTTCCAGCCAATCACCATGTAATAGGCAGCCGAGCAAACATACGGAACCAGAATCGTATTGACTGCGCAGCTATAGAAGAACTGATAGGTGCTCGCCGCCACATACGACACGATCAAGAAGAGTTGCGTAATGCCGGAGCTCACGAGAACCGTTACCACCGGGGCATCGTGTTTGTTCGTCTTGGCAAACGCCAGAGGGAAGGACCCCTGGCGCGCTGCCTCGAACGGCGTCTCGGATGCAATGATGACGTAGCCCAGCATCGCGCCGACCAGCGAGAGAATAACGCCAAGGTTTACGATGGCAGCGCCAACAGGACCGATTGCGCACTCGAGAATTCCCGCCATGGAGGGCGTTGCGAGCTGTGCCATCTCCTCGCGCGGCATAATGCCGAGTGACAGCATCGAGATGATCAGATACAGCGTGAACACAGCCGCGAATCCAAGTGCCGTCGAGCGGCCGACGTCACGCACGTACTTTGCACGGCCCGAGATAACGACAGCGCCCTCGATGCCCGTGAAGACCCAGACAAGGGCGATCATGGTCGAGACAACCTGCTCGCCAAAGCCAGGACCAGCCGGCTCTCCCCAGAAGTTGTCCATAAAGATATCGACGTTGAACTTGCCCAGGAGCACGATGCTCAGCACAAAGAGTCCCAGCGGCACCAGCTTCGCCAACGTAACGATCGTGTTAATGCCCGCAGCCTCCTTAACGCCACGAAGCACAAGGGCGGTAAGGAACCACAAAAACACACTGGCGCAGACGATGGAAAGCAAGTTGTTGCCCGCGCCAAACGCAGGGAAGAAATAGCCCAGCGCGCTAAACAGCAAGAGCGCAAAGCTCACGTTGGAAAGACATGCGCTGATCCAGTAGCCCCAGGCGGAGTTGAATCCAATGTAATCGCCAAAACCGGCCGCAGCGTATGCATAGATGCCGCCGGTCAGGTCGGGACGGGCCTGAGACAAACCGTTGAACACCATCATCAGCGCAAAGACGCCAATAAAGCAAATTCCCCACGAGACGATAACTGCACCGGTATTTGCCCCGCCCGCTGCCATATCGCCGGCAAGCGAGAAGATGCCGCCACAAATACTGGCGGTAATGACCATCATGGTCAGACGAAAGAGATCGAGGCCATTAGGGTCGATAATCTCGTCGTTTTGAGCTTTAGAGGCCATTGTATGTGCACCCCCTTCATCATGTGATCGAACGAAAGATGGCCCGGACGTCCCGAATCGGGTGCCGGGCCATCGGTCAAGCGATCATCAGACTGTTACAGCTATCGCGTTAGAAGCGCAGCGACAGGCAAGAAAGGCCGCCGTCGACCTTGCGATACTCGGAGGTATCGACGACGAGCGTCTTGTAGCCCAGATCCTGCACGGCCTTGAGCACGGTCGGATAGCCCTCGGCGACGATGACCGTACCGTTGACCCAGATGCAGTTGGCGCCGTAAGCCTCGTCCTCGGGCACGACGATCTTGTTGTACTGGGCAAAGTCGGGTTTATCGATAAACTCACCGGAGACGAGCATGTTGTTGTCCTCGATGTAGTTGACGCCCGTCTTGAGGTGCAGGACCTCCTCCAGCGGAACCTCGGAACCCTCGAGGCCCCAGCCCTCGAGAATCTCGCAGAACTGGCGGATGCCCTCTTCGTTGGTGCGAGCGGAGCGACCGACGTAGAAATGGTCGCCGACCATCATGACGTCGCCGCCGTCGAGCGTGCCCGGAGAAACGATGTGCTTGACATGCTCGTCGTCAAAGAAGCGACGGACGGCCGGCTCGATCTCGTCCTTCTCGCCGTTGCGGCTATCGGCGCCGGGGTTGGTAATGATGGCGCCGCAGCGAGTGATAACGGCCGGATCTTCGACGAAGCAGCTGTCAGGATACTGCTCGAGTGCCGGCAGCACCGAAACATCCACGCCGCACTGCTCGAGTGCATGCTCGTAATCGTAGTGCTCCTCGATGGCGCGCTCGTAGATGGGCTGGCCAAGCTCGGGGGCGCTCGTGATGCCATTGCTCAGGGACTTGCCGGGGCGGCGGATGATGACGTGGCTGAACTTGGTCATGATGATCCTCCTTGGATCTCTTAGCAGAGAGCGGGACTTCTTCGCGCCCGCCTTCCTTTCGATGGCTTTATCTTAGTGCGGTTTTCCTGTTTTGTATATTGTATACAATACTGAACGGTAGATATTCATCGGTAAGCGTATTCTTACGTATCGGCGCAAAGTAGCACGATTTAGCTGGTCGTTCTATAATTCAATTGAGCTATTCAAGCGAAACGTATTTAGTTTTAGAAATATACAGTTAAGGAGCATAAGCTCATGGAAACGCTCAGAAGGCCCCTGAAGGACCACGTATACGACTATATTTCGAGCCGTATTGACGCCGGCGAGTTGTCCGCCGGCGACCGACTGAGCGAGCAGACGATCTGCGATGCCATGGGCGTGTCGCGCACGCCGGTCCGCGAAGCGCTCATCCAGCTGGCAAGCGATGGCTACCTGGACAATCTCCCCCGCCGCGGATTCCGCGTCCGTGGGTTCGATCAGCAAAACGCCGTTGAAGTCTTTGAGATTATGGGGCCGCTCGACGGGCAGGCCGCATATCTCTCCTGTCCGAACCTAACCGACGATGACATTACGCAGCTGAAATTTCTCGTCGGCTCTATGGACCTCGCGATCCAAGGCGGTCTCATCCGAAAGTACGACGACATTCAGCGAGACTTTCATCTGACGTACTTCAACCGCTGCGGCAACGACCGTCTGCGCGATATGATCTCGCAGCTCGAGCGCTGCTTTATCAAGCGCGATTACGAGACTGTCGACCAGGAGACGGCGTGCAAACTGCTCAACAAAGCCAACAACGAACATGCCCATATTCTTGAGTTGTTCGAAGCACGAGATGCGACGGGCGTGCGCGACTACGTTCGCGATGTCCATTGGAACACAGAAAACGCCCAGTTCACCGTCTGGTAGGAAAGCAACAAGGGACAACGTCGGTCTTAAACCTTGGCGCCAGCACCGCCCAAACTGATCCGTTTTCCTCCGTCCCCAAGGGATCATTCTTTTGACAACGACAGACACTATGACCCAATCCGAGGGCACTAAAAAGATAGGAGCCCCCGCTCG
>UQTD01000018.1 GCA_900543845.1 uncultured Collinsella sp. | reverse complement strand
CGCAAGCCACGACGGCAAAGCCCGCCGCCGTGAGCACCCGCGCCGTCGCGGCGCCCACGTGGCCGCAGCCAAAGATGTAGGTCAGGCCCTCGGGGCAGAGCGTCTCGATGTGCGCCGCGGGGATTTCGGAGGCCGCGTTGGTATAGGTGACCTTACTCCCCTCCTCCACCAGCGAAATCCCGGGGCAGCCCGCAATGGTGCGGCGCGATTCCTCGCCATGGTACTCGGCCACATCGCCCTCGAGCGCGCTCGCGATAAATGGCTCAAAGTCGATGGTGAAGTCACCGATGCGGCGATATGCCAGAACATCGGCAATCTCTTGGAACAACGGCGCCCGGGTCGCGTCCAGGTGCAGATAGCACAGACAGATAGCTCCGCCGCAGATCATGCCGGTATCGGAGTTCTCGCCGCCCATGGTGTAGCGGACCAGGCGCGATTGCCCTGCGGCCAGCAGCTCGCGCGCCTCGCCCAGCGCAAAGAGCTCGATCTTGCCGCCGCCGACGGTGCCCGCTTGGCTGCCATCGGCAAAGACGGTCATCCAGGCGCCCACGCCGCGCGGCGATGACCCTGCCGTGCCGGCAACTACCACCAGCTCGCACGTCTTACCGGCCTTCAGAGCACCAAGCGCTGCATTCACCACATCGAGCTTTTCCATTGCAATTTCCTATCCCTGGAACACACCGGTAAGCATAGCGAGTGCCTCCAGCACGCCGCCGCCGACCGACGTCGCCTTGTCCGAAATGTAGTTGATATAGCTGGCATCGCCGCGCGGATCGACGTCGGCACATTTAAAGCCCTCGGTCACCTGAACGCCGTCGGCCAAAAGACCGCGCAAGCAGCCGTCAATCTGCGTGACCATGGGCGTATCGCCCGCGTAGCCAATTACGTCTCCGGCACTCACGATGTCGCCGATCGCGCGGTCGGACCTAAACACGCCGGCGGCGGGACTGTGAATAACGCGCTCCTTGCCATAGCCGGCGATCACACCCGGCACGCCCGTATTGGGCTGGGGCGAGCCCTGGGTGATGACGCGGCCGAGGAAATGCCCACGCATGGTCTCGACCACGGCGTCGCAATCGACCGGCGCGGTAAAGCCCGGCCCCACGGCGATGACGACAGGCGCCATATCGCGTGTGGTGCCCAAGTTGCGCTTAGCCAGAATCGCGTCGACCACGGCAGCGGGTTTCAGTTCGTCGAGCATCTTGGCCTGGGGGTCTACCACAACGGCGACGTCTCCGGCCTCGGTAATTGCAAGCGCCTCTGCCGGCGTCTGTGCCAAGCGAGCGCGAATGCCCTCGACCTGGACCTCGCCCAGGCGAATGGCCTCGCAAAAACTGATTGTGCGACGGATGCACGTGGGAACCGCGATGTCGGCCATGACAACCGACACGCCGGCGCGCACCAAGCGAGCGGCGACGCCCGTGGCGATATCGCCGGCGCCGCGAACATAAACGAGCATTCCCGGGGCACCTCCCTGTGCTACGGTTTGGGCAGAGCAAAAGCGGTTCGACCGCTACTCTGATGATTATTTATTATCACAGTATTATACGGCGGTGAACAGATGGAAACGGTTAGCGGCAACCTTGCCTCGGCGCTCAGGATCGAGCCTGGCATTACCGCGATTATCGGCAGTGGCGGCAAGTCGACCTTGCTAAAGGCGCTGGGTCTTGAGCTCATGCGCGCTGGCGGCCGCGTGCTCCTCTGCACCACCACGCATATGCTTCCCGTTGCCGGCGTACCATGGGACGGGTCGAGTCGTCGCCTGGACGCCGCGCCTTGGAAGCCGGGCGCCTCGCATGTCCCCGGTTGCACCTGCGAGGCCTGCGCGGGCATGAGCCGCGGAAGTATCTGCCAGGCAGGCGTCTTGGACCCGGAGACAGGCAAGCTCTCCGCCCCCGCCGAGCCGCTCGGTGAGCTGGCACAGCGCTTTAGCTACGTCTTAGCCGAGGCGGACGGCAGCAAGCGGCTCCCGCTCAAGGCCCACGCCGCCTGGGAGCCGGTGATTCCCTCTGGCACGGCCAACACCGTCTGGGTCGTCGGCGCCTCGGGGCTCGGCAAGCCCATCAACGAAGCCGTCCACCGCCCCGAGCTCTTTTGCGAGCGTTGCGGCTGCGAGCTCACCGACATCGCCACGCCCGAGCGCGTCGCCCAGACGCTCAATGCCGAGATGCAGGCGCTGGAACTCGGCACCGCACGCGTCATGCTCAACCAAGTCGACACGCTCAGCGACCCCACGATGGCCGACCACTTCGAGGCAGCCCTCGGCCGCCCCGTCATCGCCACCAGCCTTAAGTAGCCGGACCCCCTGTTAGCGGGGCACGTAACGACCGGGCTGGGCTCCGGTGGGCTCGCCGTCGCGCGCGGCCAGCACGCCGTTCACAAACACAGCCTTGGCGCGGCCATGTGCCTCAAAACCCTCGAGCGGCGTGTAGTCCACAGCCTGATGCTGCGTCGCTGCGCTAATGGTCCAGCGCGCCTGGGGATCCCACACGCACACGTCGGCATCGGCACCCTCGGCAAGACAACCCTTGCGCGGGTACATGCCAAACACGCGCGCCGGGTTCTCGCTCATCAGGCGGCAGAGGTCCTCGGGGCCCAGCTGTCCCTCAAAGCTCGTGGCAATCGCGACGGGACGATGCTCCACGCCGGGCCCGCCGTTGGGAATCGCGCGGAAGTCGTCGCGCCCGCGGTCCTTTTGCCCGTGCAGATTAAAGCTGCAGTGGTCGGTGGCGATGGTATCGATCTCGCCGGCCACAAGCGCCTCGCGCAGTGCCGCACGGTCGCCCGCATGGCGCAGCGGCGGGCTCATCACATATTTGGCGCCCGCAAAGCCGTCCTCGCCCTGCTCCAAATAGCACGTATCGTCGAGCATCAGATACTGAGGGCAGGTCTCGACATAGATATTCTTCTGCCCGCGCGCCTTGGCGGCACGGATGGCCTCGAGCCCCAGCTTGGTCGAAAGGTGAACCACGTTGACCGGTGCGTCGCCGGCCAGGTGCGCCAGATACAGCAGACGGCTCACTGCCTCGGCCTCGCACACATCCGGACGGCTGAGCGCATGGCCCTCGGGCCCGTGGATACCCTGCTCAAACACGCGCTTCTGCAGCTCATTCACCAGCGTACCGTTCTCGCAATGCACGCACAGTATGCCACCAATACGCTTGAGCTCCTCGAGCACCTCGAGCGTCTCGGCATCGTCCAGGCGCAAATGATCGTAGGCAAAGTAAGTCTTGAACGACGATACGCCCGCCTCGCGCATGGCTAAAAGGTCGGCGCGGTTGCGCTCGTTCCACTCGGCGAGTGCCATATGAAAGGCGTAGTTGGCCGTACAGGTTCCCTCGGCGCGATGATGCCACTCGGCCAAGGCATCGGGCATGGTCACGCCGCGATCGGCCGTCGCGTAGTCCACAATGGTCGTCGTGCCGCCGCAGGCAGCCGCGCGCGTACCGGTCTCAAAGCTATCGGCTGTCCAATCCATGCCGGTCCAGCACTGCATGTGCGTGTGGCCGTCGATAAAGCCGGGAAACACCCAGCAGCCCGCGGCATCCTCGACGGTATCGCCCTCGGCCGGCTCGATCGCCGCGGCGATCCGTGCGATCTTATCGCCATCCATGGCAAGATCGGCGCGGCGAAGCCCCTGTGGCGTCACGAGCGCGCCGTTTTTGATGATGATCATAATTGCTCCTTATTGATTGATGCTGTTGGCCACGCGATCAAAATACGAGCAGGCGGCGATATGCTCCGTTATGCGTCGCTGTCCCTTGGCGGTGTCGACGTCCCACAGCTCGTAGGCACGCGCCTCGACCAGCACCACATCGGTACGGCCTTTGAGGATCGAACCGCCGCCGTCCTTGCCCTCAAGACACATAAGCGCATCGAACAGTTCCGCCGGAAAGAGCACGGGGCTCGAAGGCTCACCGTTGCACGCAAGACGTACCGGACGCTTGCGGCCACGCTCGTCAAACGCGCGAACCATGGCCTCAAAAGAATCCGCACTCACAAGCGGCTGGTCGCCCGGCAAAAAGAGGCAACCTTTCCAGTTGCGTTCAACTCCCCACGAAAGGCCCGCACGGACGCTTTCGCTGCGCAGCTCGCCCTCGTGCAGCACGCACGGGCAATGCTTGTCCTCGCAAATCCGGGCGACCTCGGGCCAACGCGTCGAAACCACGACGTCAAAGCTCCGGGGAACCGAATCGATGGTCCGGGCAATCAGCGGCTCGCCATAGATATCGGCAAGCATCTTGTTTGAGCCAAACCGCTTGCCCTCGCCCGAGGCCATAATCACGCAACCGAGTTTCATCTCCGCAAACCTCCCCTGGCTGCCTTGGACACCATAGTTGCTATACCCACCATAGCAAGCTCGCACTCCGTCGGAACAGGCACGCACTCGTTTTCCAGCGAACGCCCCTTGGCTCCCCATAGCACAAAGGAGGGCACCCCGCGACGCAGGGCACCCTCCTCAATGGTGCAGATATGCCTACTCAGCGTCGCCGGTAAACGTGGTACCGGTCTTGCCGGCAAGGCCATCGCGCGCCTTCTCGAGCAGCGTGATGAGCGCCGTGCGGCCCGGCTTGCTCTCGGCAAATGTCGAGGCTGCCTGGACCTTGGGCAGCATGGAGCCGCGACCGAACTCGTTGGCCTCGGACAGACGCTTTACGTCAGCCGCGGTCAGCGTGTCGAGCCACTGCTCGTGGTCGGTGCCAAAGCCAATGGCAACCTTCTCCACGGCCGTCAGGATAATCAGGGCATCGGCGTCGAGCTGCTCGGCGAGCTTCTCGGCCGCAAAGTCCTTATCGATGACGGCGGCAGCGCCCTTAAGGTGGTTGCCTTGGGCCTTGGTGACGGGAATACCGCCACCGCCGCAGGAGATCACCACGTGGTTGGACTCGACGAGCGACTTGATGGTGTCGAGCTCGACGATGTTCACGGGCTTGGGCGAGGCAACCACGCGACGGAAGCCCTGCTTCTCGTCGTGGATGAACTGGTAGCCGCGGTCGGCCTCCAGCTCCTTGGCCTCGGCCTCGCTCATCCACGGACCAATCGGCTTGACCGGGTCGGCAAAGGCCGGGTCGTCTGCCGCAACCTCGACCTGGGTGAGCACGGTGGCGACACCCTTGTCGATATTGCGGTCGAGCATTTCCTCGCGCAGCGCATTTTGCAGGTCATAGCCAATGTAGCCCTGGCTCATGGCGCCGCAAACGGACAAGGGGCAGGGAACGTACTTCTGAGGATTAGAGCGCGTGAGCTCAGCCATCGCGTTGGCGATCATGCCCACCTGGGGACCGTTGCCATGCACGACGACGACCTCGTTGCCCTCCTCGATCAGGTCGACGATAGCCTTGGAAGTCGTCTTGACGGCCTCCATCTGCTCGGGAAGGTTGGCGCCGAGGGCGTTTCCGCCCAAAGCGACAACGATACGCTTAGCCATTTCTCAGCCCAGCTTTAGGCCTGGAACCAGCGGGCGGTGTTGCGCTCGTCGAGGGCCTTGAGGGCGGCGGCGGGATCGGCAACCTTCTGCAGGAACATCATGGCAGCGATGGCGTACGGCTTGTAGCTGGCCTCCTTGTACATGCCCACGCGGTGCATGTCGAAGACGTCGGCGTTGACCTCGCCGTGCTCGCAAGAGACACCGGAGATGTCGGCGGGCAGCGGATGCATAAAGATGGTGTCCTGGCCATTGGCGGTCTTCTCCATGAGCTCGGTCGTGGAGCACCAGTCCTGATGGGTGGCGTTCTGGGCGAGCAGCTCCTTCTCGAGCGCCGCGATGCCGGCGTCGTCGCCCTCGGCGTACAGGTTGGTACGCTTCTCCATGGCGGCAAACGGAGCCCAGCTCTTGGGGATCACGATGTCGGCGCCCTCGAAGGCCTCGGCCATGGTGCTGACCTGCTTAAAGGTGGTGCCGGACTCGGCGGCATAGCCCTTGGCACGCTCGACGACCTCGGGCATGAGGTCGTAGCCCTCGGGGTGAGCCAGGGTGACGTCCATGCCAAAGCGGGGCAGCAGGCTGATCAGCGACTGCGGGCAGGACAGCGGCTTGCCGTAAGAGGGCGAATAGGCCCAGGTGACGGCAACCTTCTTGCCCTTGAGGTTCTCAAGGCCGCCAAACTCGTTGATGAGGTAGAGCATGTCGGCAGAGGACTGCGTGGGGTGGTCAGAATCGGACTGCAGGGAGATGAGCGTGGGACGGTGATCCAGAACGCCATCCTCGTAAGCCTGCTGCACGGACTCGGAGACCTCGGCCATGTAGGCGTCGCCCTTGCCGATGTACATATCATCGCGGATGCCGATGACGTCGGCCATGAAGGAAATCATGGTAGCGGTCTCGCGGACGGTCTCGCCGTGAGCGATCTGGGACTTCTTCTCGTCCAGGTCCTGCAGCTCAAGGCCGAGCAGGTTGGCGGCCTTAGAGAAGGAGAAGCGCGTACGAGTGGAGTTGTCGCGGAACAGCGAGACGGCCAGGCCCGAGTCGAAGATCTTGGACGAAACGTTGTTCTCACGCAGCTCGCGCAGGGCGTCGGCGACGATGTAGAGCGCCTTGAGCTCATCGGTGGTCTTGTCCCAGGTGTGCAGGAAGTCGCTGCCGTACATACCCTTAAAGTCGAGACCGTTCAGCTGCTCGACGAGCTCGGTAAACTTGGCGTCCATGTAAATGTCCTTTCTAAAGGTGAAACGATCGCAATGAGTAGATGCGCTCCGGCATGCGCGTGTGGCTAGAACATGCAGAGCGCTATGACGAGGACCCGCCACCGTCGAGGAAGCATGGGAGATAACGACCGCGGGCCCCAAGTCAACAGGAGGCGCCGGGGGCATAAACTGCCCCCGGCTCAACAAGATCGAGGAATGGGACTAGTCGATCTTGTTGTTGGTCAGACCGGCGCGGAACACGGTGGCATCGCCATCGGCCTGGCTCGGATCGTAGAGGTTCAGGGCAGCCACATACATGGCGGCAGCGGTGACCAGGTCGTCCTTGTAGGTGACCTCGTTGGGAGCGTGAGCCTGAGACTCGGCACCCGGGCCAAAGCCGACGCAGGGGATGCCATAGCGGCCCTGGATGGAAACGCAGTTCGTGGAGAAGGTCCACTTGTCGCACAGCGGACGACCGGTGCGCTTGTCCATGCTGGGCTCGCAGCCGATGCGCTCGTCGCCGAACATGGCCTTGTGGGCGTCGACGAGGGCCTTGACGTGCGGAGCGGTCTCCTTGTTGATCCACGTGGGGAAGTAAGCCTCGGTCTCGTAGACCTCGCCGGTCCAGGACGGACGGTCGTACATGTACATGGAGACCTTCACGTCGTCGCCGTACTTCTTGGCGGCCGGCAGGTTACGGATCTCGTCCAGGCAGGACTCCCAGGTCTCACCGGCGGTCATGCGACGGTCGATGGAGATGGCGCAGGAGTCAGCGACAGCGCAGCGGCTGGGGCTGGTGTAGAAAATCTGGCTGACGGTGCAGGTGCCGCGGCCCAGGAAGCGGGCGTCCTCGAAGTGCTCGGGGTTGTACTTGGGGTCGAGCATCTTGACGAGGCCCTTGATGTCGGTCGACTCGTCGCAGCCGTTGTTGTTGAGGGCGCGGACGTCGGCGATGATGTCGGCCATCTTGTAGATGGCGTTGTCGCCGCGGTCGGGAGCGGAGCCGTGGCAGGAGGTGCCGTGAACGTCGACGCGGATCTCCATACGGCCGCGGTGACCGCGATAGATGCCGCCGTCGGTGGGCTCGGTGGAAATGACAAACTCAGGCTTAATGCCGTCCTTGTTGTAGATGTACTGCCAGCACATGCCGTCGCAGTCCTCTTCCTGGACGGTGCCGACGACCATGATCTTGTAGCCTTCGGGGATGAGGCCCATGTCCTTCATCATCTTGGCAGCGTAGGTAGCAGAAGCCATGCCACCCTCCTGGTCGGAGCCGCCGCGACCGTAGATGATCTCGTCGGTCTCGTAGCCCTCATAAGGATCGGCATCCCAGTTATCGATGTTGCCGATGCCGACGGTGTCGATGTGAGAGTCGATGGCGATGATCTTGTCGCCCTCGCCCATAAAGCCCATAACGTTGCCCAGGCCGTCGACCTTGACCTCGTCATAGCCAAGGCTCTCCATCTCGGCTTTGATGCAAGCGACAACCTCGCCCTCCTCGCAGGACTCAGAGGGATGGGAGATCATAGCGCGCAGGAAGCGAGTCATATCAGCACGATGGGACTCAGCAGCAGCCTTGATAGCGTCGAAATCGAGTTCTTTAGCCATTATTCATAACCTTTCAAACGAAGGAATCTACCTGTGAGGTGGCGGAGCGATACCTATTTACTCCACCCAGTATTAGCAAGTGGGGTATTCGCCCTCCCAGACGATGCGACGGTACTGATCCGGATCCGTGTCACCTTCCGTGGAGAAGCAGAGCACGGAGCTCGTCTTGTCCAGGCCGATGAGCTCCTTGAGCTCGGCGTACTCGGGATCGAGCATGAGGGTCTCGACCAGGCCGGTGGTCACCGCGCCGGACTCGCCGGAGATGACGCGCGGGTCGCCCTTCTCGGGGGCGCCCAGGGTACGCATGCCGCGAGCGGTGACCCAGTCGGGGCAGGACACGAAGGCGGTAGCGTGGTTGCGCAGGATATCCCAGCCCAGGATGTTGGGCTCGCCGCAGCACAAGCCGGCCATGATGGAGGGCATGTCGCCGTCCACGATGCGCGGGTCGCCGTCGCCGGCGGCAGCGCCCTTGTACAGGCAGGCGGCAGGCGCGCACTCGACCACGACGAAGGTGGGCGGGTTATCGGGATACAGATTGGTAAAGTAGCCCACCACGGCGCCGGCCAGCGAGCCCACGCCAGCCTGGACAAAGACGTGCGTCGGGCGGTTGATGGCCATCTCGCGCAGCTGCTCGGCAGCCTCGGAAGCCATGGTGCCGTATCCCTCCATGATCCAGGACGGGATCTTCTCGTAGCCCTCCCAGGCGGTGTCCTGAACGATAACGCCGCGCTCGCAGGCATCGGCCTCGGCGGCGGCCATGCGCACGCACTCGTCGTAGTTGACCTCTTCGATGGTCACCGTTGCGCCCTCGGCGGCGATGTTATCAAAGCGGGGCTTGGTGGAACCCTTGGGCATGTGCACGACAGCCTTCTGGCCCAGCTTGTTGGCAGCCCATGCCACGCCGCGGCCATGGTTGCCGTCAGTGGCGGTAAAGAAGGTGGCCTGGCCAAAGTCCTTGGCAAGCTGATCGGAGGTCAGGTAATCGAAGGTGCACTCGGCAACGTCCTTGCCGGTCTCGTCGGCAATGTAGTTGGCCATGGCAAACGAACCGCCCAGGACCTTAAAGGCGTTGAGGCCAAAGCGATAGCTCTCGTCCTTAACGCAAAGGTTGGACAGGCCCAGGCGTGCAGCCTGGCCATCCAGGCGGGCAAGCGGAGTGACGGTGTACTGGGGGAACGACTGGTGGAAGGCACGGGCCTTCTTCACGTGGTCGAGGCTCATGATTCCCAAGTGCTTGTCATCGCTCTTGGGCATCGTGTTGCCCGCCCACTGGATCTTATCGGCCATACGGTGAACTCCTTAAGTCCTCTCTTGCCGGCCCCCGCATACGCGTTTCAGCCCATTCCCATTCATGCGACTGAACTTTTATGTGGATGCCAAACAAAAAGTTTGTTAGCACTGTTTTATCACACTTTTTGATTGGCAAACCTAACAAATTGTTTGTTGCCGTAATCGGTACCTTTTCGCCGCCGAACGGTCACATAACGCAGCGACGCTTTCGTTATTTGCGAACAAGTGGGGTTTATGGCAAAGTGAGCCCAAACTAATTTTTAGGAAGGCACCCATGACCACCGCACAGATAGAGTTTTACAAGCGCCTTGCACACGGCCTGGCGCTCCAGTTTGGCCCCAACTGCGAAGTCGTCGTCCACGACTTGGAGACCGATGACGTGGACCACTCCATCGTAGTGATCGAAAACGGCCACGTCAGCGGGCGCAAACTGGGTGACGGTCCCAGCCATATTGTGCTTGAGTCCATGCACGATGGCACCACCGACGTGCACGACCGCGAGCCATACCTCACCAAAACCGCCGATGGCAAGCTGCTCAAGTCCTCGACCATCTTTATCCGCAACGACGAGGGCAAGCCCGTCGGCATTTTGGGCATTAACTTTGACATTACGCTCATGAAGGCTTTTGAGCGCTCGCTCGACGCGCTCACCGGCACGGGCGACAAGGGATACACCGAGCCCGAGCCCATCACCAAAAACATCGGCGACCTGCTCGAAGACCTACTGCGCGAGTGCGAACAGTTTGTGGGCAAGCCCGCGGCGCTCATGACCAAAGACGAGCGCATTCGCGCCATTGGCTACCTCGACCGTCGCGGCGCCTTCCTCATTTCCAAGTCGAGCGAGCGTGCCTGCGAGTTCTTTGGCATCTCCAAGTACAGCTTCTATAGCTACCTCAACGAGGCAAAGGCTGCCGCCGGCGACAAATAGTCATCGCGCCTGCACCCCTCCCCTTTTGGGCGCGAGTTCTGGAATGCACGAATCCGAGAGTCGGCCGCTAGACAAGTTCCATATAATCGATGAATGTGAGCATTTCGAAAGGATGGAACAAGATGGGGTCGAGCAACGCATCACGCAACTGCCGCGGAGGCACCGTTTCTGGTGCCAGGCATGCGAAACGCGCGTTTGACGAGGGCGAAGACGATCTGTTTGCGCTGAGCCTCGACGACGTGATGGGCGACCGCCCTTGGACCGCCGAGGAACTCATGGGCGGCGGAGCTCGCCCGACAAGTGCAAAGCCCGCACCTTCCGCCACGCCCGCGCCGGCATCCGTGCCCGCAGACGACTTTGCCACCCGTCCCATCGTGCAGACGACGCGTAGAGCCGCCCCTGCACCCCGTCCTGCTAGCGATCCGTCCGAGACGGCGGCGTTTCTCGCTGCAGCGGCACAGCGCCATGCGCCCAGCAGCGCGCCCGCGTATGCCACCCCGCAGCAGCCGACATACGCGGCTCCCGAACCCCAGCCCGAGCCCGAGCTCGAGCCGCCTGTCATGGATTTGGATGATCTTTCCAACCGCCAGTTTGCCTTTGATTCCTGGGCGGCGGCAGATCTGGACGAGACCTCGAGCGGCATGCCGGCGCTCGACATTCCGGTAAACCCCCTGTTTGCGGCTGCCGAGGAACGCAACTCCGCATACGACAACACCGCAGCATACGACAACCGCCCGAGCGAACAACCTCGCGCCGGCCGCATCGAAACCGAGGATTACGGCCAAACGTCGAGGGGCTATTCTCGCGACCCGTTTGCCGCCACGCCCGCTCCCGATTACAACCAAGCGAGCGTAAAGGCAGCTTCGGCATCGTCGTATACCCACGGCGCCGACGATAAGCGCGCTGCCGATTACCACACCGAAGAAGAACCGCCGCGCTTTTCGGAGTTTTCGCAGGCGGCAAAGGTTGTCTTTATCGCCCTCATCATCGCTCTTCTCGGCGTGATCGCGTTTGAGGGATTCCAGCTGTTCCGCGGCCCCACTGCGTCCGAATCGGCAACGCAGCAAAAAGAGGACGACAACCAGTACCTGGACATCAACACCCTCAAGGGCGACCCCAACAGCTAGATTGAAACATAAGCTATGCCGCACCCCTGTTTACGTGCAGTTTTACACTTTTCCGTAATTTGGGCGGCTCGAATTTGACACTTTTCCGTACTTTCATACGGCTGATTTCGACACTTTTCCGGATGTTTGCCGAATAATTGCCGCGTAATCAAGCGCCGTCTGCACATCATTTCGCAGGCGGCGCTTGATTTCTGTCCGCGCGTGCTGATAGACTCCATCGTGCCCGCAAGGAGCGGGCGCGTTTTATCCAGAGTCGGGGTAGAGAGTTGGTTCCACGATCCCGACGCCAACCGGCCAAGAGGCACGGTGGCCCTGCCAACATCGATGAAAGGAGTCCGTATGGACAATTTCTCTGTGCGCAGCGAGCGCAACTTCCACAACCTGGCAACCAAGCAAAAACGAATGCATCTTCTGGACAAGCCGAATGGCTACGCCTCGGCTTTGGTCAAGAGCAGTCTCTCCCACCAGATGCGCTTTACGGTGCAGGTGCTCGAGGAAGAGCTCTGTACCGCCGGCAACCCGCACGTACTGCAGATCAAGCTACTCGGAGATGACTCGCGCGAGCCGTCGAGTTGGAAGCTGTTTGCCGACGGCGAGTGCATCGCGGACGGCTCGGGTGACTTTGCCCGCAAGTGTTTCTGCGAGGGCGCCAAGGTGTTCCTGGACCTGTGCCGCGACGCCGTGCGCGCGGCCGAGCTGCACCAGTGGAGTCAGAGGGAGTACGAGCTGCTGAGTGCTTCGCGTGAGATTGCAGGGGCGTAGGCAGACAGACCAGACAGCTCGCCATACTGGTTGACGCTTCGATTCAAACAGCAGGGCGAAGTCGCGCTTACAGTCCCGCCATGCCAAACCGAATGGCGTTCTCAAAAGGCCTACCTCCCCTCCGCCTTCAGCTTCAACAGAAGGTCGCCCAGCTCGGGGCACTTACTGGTAAGGCGCGTCTGGGCTCGCTCGCCCATCCCCCACCGCTGGCGGATCTCCTGGGCGTGCGGACTCACGTGATAGTCCCCGTCCATCATCTGCTTGAGCAGCTTGGCGGTCACGCGCGCATCGGCTAGGGCACTGTGAGCGTGGCCCGTCGACTCGTCGAACTCGATGCCAAACCACGTCGCCGCGTCACTCAAAGAGACGCGCCCGTGGCTGCCAACGTCCATGATCGAGGTGTAAAACGCCTGCAGGTCGGCCCAGTCCGTAGGAAATGCGGAAAGGTCGATGTGCTTTGCCTGGCACTCGGTCAAAAGCTGTCGACGATCCGCCCCACTCCAGCAAACCACCTGGGCGGAGTAGCGACCGATCCAGTCGCTGAGCCTTTTGATCACCATGCAGAGCGGATCGGCCATCGCGGTGTCCACAGCCGATATCCCTGTGAGCTCGCGGACGGGATACGCAACGCCTTCGGTAAATTCCGTCTGCACAAACTGCGAGAACTCGCCCATAACGTTGCCGTGGTAATCGAGCTTGACGGCGCCGACCTCGATGATCTCATTGCGCAGCCCACGGCGCTGGCGTTGCTTTGGCACCGGCGCAAACTCAAAGTCCAGCACAATCTGGCGCGCAAAGTTCGTCGTATCGATAGCCGAGATACACGGCGTCTTTTCAGCTGACACGGTTAGGGCCTTTCTCCGTTGCCTGCCGCTTGCTACATAGGCGGCTACATTGCCGTAAGGATAGGCGCCCGTGCGGACATGAAAGCGGGGCGCAATACCATGCGTCAAGCACACGCCATGCAGACGGCCCCAAGAGAGTCGCCCACTCTATTCAAATGCATGAAAAAGATTGAGGCCCGGTGACTTGAATCAGAGGTCATCCCGGGCCCATCAGAGCTCGTAGAGCTCTTGGTTGCTTTGGTCTCGCTCTTCACGGCGCTTATCGAACTTTCCGAGGCACTCAAGCAGCATTCGAAGCATAACAAGTCGCTGCCATTAAGGCATTGACCTCTTGACCAAGCAACGGCGCTGCCCAGCTCTTCACCACTTGGGCTGCCGTCAACTTTATTCTATCCGCGAGCATCTGGTTTACCAAATGGATTTTCGGTAAAGGAAGCCCGACGCCCCGCAAAACCACTACGCCCCAAGTGCCGCCATGGGGATCACCGCCACGCCGTCGTCGCGTGTGTAGGCAATGCTCCCCTTTCCAACCACGACCGCCAAAAACGCCGGCGCGGCATTCTAAGACGCGCTTTCCACTTGAAGCCATGTCGATTCTGGGACACAGTTTCCGCTTGAAGCCCATCCGGAAAGCGCGTCCCATTCCGAGGCTTGAATCCGGGACGTAGTTTCCACTTGAGCTCCTGACGGGAAAGCACGTCCCACTCTGAAGCTCGATTCCGGGATACAGCTTCCGCCAGAGACCTCAACCGGAAACGGCATCCCACTCTGGAGCCAGAATCCGGGACGCAGCTTCCGCTTGAAGGCCGATCCGGAAAATGCGTCCCAGTCTGAGCGCTCATTCCGGAATGCATTTTCCGCGAGGGGCCGATCCGGAAAGGCCATCCCACTCTGGAGCTATAATCCGGGACACGCTTTCCGCCGACATTCCGCCGGCAGCCAACACGACAAAAGAAGGGCCCCATTCCAGCAATTCGAGGACAGGCTCTTGTTCTCGAGCAGAGCTACCCCGCACTCACATCTCGGCAAACGAAATCAGCTTGGTATCTCCCCTGCTCGCCGCAGCTTCCTGACATCCTTGCGTAAAGCCACGCTTCGAGAAGATCACGTAGCTTTTATGCTGCCGCCTAAAGAGCTCGCTTCGGTACACGAGCTTTTGCAGCACGTCTTCGTCCACCGGTTCATTGCGCCATTTGCATTCCGCAAACAGTGCAGTGCCCTCGCCGTCGTCAACAATCAAGTCGATTTCTTCCTGCGTATGCGTGCGATTATCCGTCCCCCACCAGCGCCCGACGCTCGCCGGAACCACATCGAGCTGGCCCGCTCGCGCGAGTTCGTACACGTATTGTCTGCATATAAGCTCAAAGACCGTGCCCATGTAATCCGATACGTGCGGCTCAATGCGCTTATACGCCATCTCGGCCATATCGTTTTGAATCAGCCCGATGTTCTGCGGAACAAACTTGTACCAGAACCTAAACATCTGGTCGCTCAGCAGATACACGGCTCGCTTATTGCTCGTCTCGTTTAGGGGCAGCTCGCGCTCGACAATCCCAAGCGACGCCAGCTTATCCACATAGCTCTTTACGTTGCTCGCAGGGATTCCCGTAGAGCTCGCAATCTCCGAGATCTTCGAGCGCCCCTGAGCAATTGCTTGCACGATCGCATCATATTGCTCGGGATTGCGGCACTCTTGCAATAGCAGGTTACTCGGCTCCTCAAAGAGATAGCCCGTAGGAGTAAGAAAAAGACGTTTGATGTTGTCCTTGAGCGGTGCAGCAGGATCGACTTTCTCGATATATGCAGGAATGCCGCCCGTCATGCCATAGCAAACTGCAGCGTCTTCGCGACTCATGCTCTGCCACAGGCCGAGGGTCGTCATAAAATCGAGCGGCATGATCTTAAACTGGGCCGTACGCCTACCGTATAGCGGGCTCTCGTAGCCCAACACCTGTTCCTCCATAAACGAAAGAGACGAGCCGCATAGAATCAGCATGAGCCTGGTCTCTTTGTACAGGTGATCAATCTTGTCTTGCAGCAACGAGCTGATCTCGGGATTCGATTGGGCGAGATAGGGATACTCGTCAATCACGACAATCAAACGTTCCGTGCGAGCCATGGTGGCCAATGCATCGAACGCCTCGTCAAAACTACAAAACGACACGCCTGCAGCACCAACCGAACCCGCGAGTATCGCCTGGCTAAAGCCGTGCAGGTTTGCCTCCGCATTGGTACGACGAGCTTGAAAGTAAATAGCCTTCTTGCCTTGGATGAACTCTGTGATAAGGCGCGTTTTACCCACACGACGGCGGCCGTAAATCACAGGCATCTCAAAGGAGCCCGTGCCATACAGTCGATTGAGCTCGGACATTTCCGCTGTTCTTCCGATAAACATAGGGCCATCCTTCCCTTACGTTATAGCTAGCTATATTATACCTTCCTATAATATAGCTAGCTATAACGTAATTCGACAAGCGGCGCACGCAAAAGGGTCGATACACCACCGCACGTGGACCGTTCCGGAAAATGTATCCCGTTCTGGAGCCAAAAACTGGGCCGTAGTTTCCGCCAAACATGCCATCCGGAAAGTGCGTCCCGTTCTGAGGCTTGAATCCGGGACGCAATTTCCGCCTGCGGCCCCGTTGGGAAAGTTCATCCCGCTCTGAGCGCTCGTTCCGGGATGCAATTTCCGTTTGAGGCCCGATCCGGAAACGGCATCCCACCCTGGGGCCGAAATCTGGGTCACAGTTTCCGCAGATACCAGTCGACGATCCGCCGCCTTTATCACATGCCTTCAAATATGCGATCCAGAAACACAAAACAGCAGATAGATTGCTCTTTTTCGAAAAAGTACACGTCCCGAAACTTACCAAGGCTTCATAACTAGCTACCGTTCACGGATGTCGATTACCGCCCGCCGATTCGGCTTCAAAAAATGGCGTCAAAACCAGGCCATCTACCTGCATGGTTAGATTTTGGTCAGCTTTTGGTCAGCTGAGCGGCAAGTTCCGGCTGATACGTTTTTGCTACCCAAAAGGAGGCGGTAGCTCATGACCCATTGCAATGACCAACTCATCGACCAGCTGTTGAACCAAGCCGAACAAGAGGGGCGCTGTCTGATTCCCCCGAGCGCGGCGATCCGAAAAGCGCTCCTTCGGCGCACCGGCAGCACGGTCGTCTCCCCCATGCCGGGATTGTTCGCGCGCAAAATACGCTGGGATGAGCTCAACCGGGCGCAGCGTCATTGCGAGATTATTCGCGCCCTTGCGATCATCCACCCCGATTGGACGTTCTGCGCGTTTTCGGCTGCCTGCCTGCTGGGGCTCGAGGTCTCGTGGCGACACCTGAATGTCGTGCATGCCTGCAGCGCCACAAAGCCGTCGGCTCGCCCGGGCGCGCATATTCAGCGGCACCAGATTGAGCCGGCCGGAGCAATACACAGAGCCGGCATATCGGTAACGCCGCCCATCCAAACGGCCACAGATTGCCTGCTGCAAACTGGTTTTGCCGACGGCATGCCCATTGCCGATTCGGCGATCTCAAAGTTCGGCCTTGCGCGGGAACAGCTGATGGAGGCCGTCGAGCAACGAACGACCGCCCGCAATGGTCGCGCGATTCGTACGGCCCTCACAACGCTTCGATATGCCGACGTCCGCGCCGAGAGCGGTGGGGAATCGGTCGCCCGCGCCGTCATGATCGAGACCGGTTTTGCGCCCGACTGGCTTCAATACGAGCTTACGGACCCCTTCGATTCGGCCAAGCCCATACGAACGGACTTTGCCTGGGAGCGCCAGGCGCGGGAACTCACGCTGGGCGAGCTCGACGGGCTCGTCAAATATACCGACCAGGCCATGCTAGCCGGGCGCACCACCGCCGAGGCGCTCGTTGCCGAACGACAGCGCGAGGCGCACCTATCGCTCTACGGTCACCCTCTGCTGCGCTTTACCATAAACGAGGTCCGCTCGGCAGGAATGCTCGCCAAAAAGCTGCAGACGGCAGGCATCCGGCAGACCGCGCTGCCGGCGTGGCTCAACGAAGTGGAGCTGTAGGAGCTGCTAGGCCGCGCATCGCCGGATCGCATCCCCCCTATCTGGGCCGCGTTTTCCCAACGGCCACGCCAACGGAAAGCGCGTCCCAGTCTGGACGCTCAAAACGGGATGCACTTTCCGGATGGCGGGCCTAGCGGAAAGCGTGCCCCGGAATCCCGTCTCAGAATGGGACAGGCTTTCCGGTTGAGTCCTTCAGCGGAAACTGCATCCCGGAATAGACGCTCAAACTGGGACGCAGTTTCCGCTGAGGTTCTATCCGGAAACCGTGTCCCACTCTGAGCGTCAATTCTGGGATGAACTTTCCGCCTGAGGGTTCAGCCGGAAACGGCATCCCACCCTGAAGCGAAATACTGGGACGCAGCTTCCGGTTGAGGGCTGTTCCGGAAAGCGCATCCCATTCCAGGCGCGGATTCCGGGATGCACTTTCCATTTGAAGCTCCAACCGGAAAGCGCATCCCACTCTGGAGCCGAATTCCGGGGCACGCTTTCCGCCAGAGGCTCTACCGGAAAGTGCATCCCATTCTGAGCGCCAATTCCGGGACGTAGTTTCCGCTCCAAGCAAAAGGCCCCGGCTCGCGATGGAGCTGGGGCCAAAGGCGCAGCGTATGTAGTTGATGCTCAGTGCGAACAGCCCGTCAACAATGGCCGTCCGCACCCTACCCTACCCGCGGTGACGGGCGCGGCTGTAGGGCGTATCCACCATGGGCAGATTTGGACGCAGCTTGCCGTCAAACGCGCGGTAGGCGTTCTGCACGGCGGGCGCCGTGGGAATCGTTGCGATCTCGCCGATGCCCTTGCCGCCATATGCCACAGGCAGCAGCTCGTCCTTCTCCACGTAGATGGCGTGGATATCCGGAATCTCGGGCGCACGGAACAGCCCGAGCGTACCGTACCTTGCCTGGGGCACGCAGTCCTTGAGCGGCCAATCCTCGGTAAGCGCATAGCCCATACCCATGAGCACGCCGCCTTCGATCTGACCCTGGATGGAGATGGGGTTGACCACCTTGCCGGAATCGTGCGCGGCATAGACCTCGCTCACGCGGCCGTCGTCGTCCAGAATGACCACATGCGTGGCAAAGCCGTAGCAGATGTGGCTCTTGGGATTGGGAACGTCGGCGCCCAGCTTGTCGGTCGGCTCCAGATACACGTAGCCAAACTCGCATCCCTCGAGCGCCTTGATGGCGGTCGCGGGATCCTGAGGATGCATGCCCTGGCCGGCGACGAGTTCCTGCGTGCGCAGCTGATAGGCGCGACCGTCGTCGTACTCAATCTTGACGCCGTCGCCATGCGCGCTCACGGGAGCATCGGGTGCGGGCTTGCCGGCCTCGATGCCAACCATGGCATCGCGCAACAGGAAGGCGGCACCGCGCACGGCCTCGCCGGTCACGACCGTCTGACGCGAGCCGGACGTGGTGCCGGAGTCGGGAGCGTTCTCGGTGGAGCACTCGCCGTTGGCAATGCAGCGAAGCGGCAGGCCGCAGGCCTCGGCAACGTCCTGCAAAAAGACGGTGTTGCAGCCCTGACCGATGTCGGACGTGGCGGCATAGACCACGGCCACGCCGTTCTCGATGCGGATCTTGCAGCGACCGGCATCGGGCAGGCCCACGCCCACGCCGGCGTTCTTCATGGCGCAGGCGATGCCGGCGTGTCCGGGATGCGCGTAGTAGGCATCCTTGACCTCGAGCAGCGTCTCCTTCAGCGCCGTGGAGCAGTCGGCAATCTGGCCGTTGGGCAGAACCTCGCCCGGCTCGATGGCGTTACGGTAGCGGATCTCCCACGGATCCAAGCCGACCTTCTCGGCCAGCAGGTCGATCAGGCTCTCGAGCGCAAACTCGGACTGACACACGCCAAAGCCGCGGTACGCACCGGCGGGCGGGTTGTTGGTGTAGTAGCCAAAACCGCGAATGTCGGTGTTCTGGTACTTGTAGGGACCGACGGCATGCGTACAGGCGCGCTCGAGCACCGGGCCGCACAGCGACGCGTAGGCGCCGGTATCGAAGTTGATTTCGCAATCCAGGCCGGTAAAGTTGCCCTCGGCGTCGCAGCCCAGTGTAAAGGTGCCGTCCATGGCGTGACGCTTGGGATGGAACGCGAGCGACTCGGCACGCGTGAGCTTACACTTCACAGGACGCTGGAACTTATATGCGGCGAGCGCGGCCAAGTGCTGGATGGACACGTCCTCCTTGCCGCCAAAGCCGCCACCCACGAGCATGGTCTCGACGACCACGCGCTCGGGCTCGTTATCCCAGCCAAACATGTGGGCACACTCTTTGCGCGTGTCGTAGGCGCCCTGGTCGGTCGACTGCACCTTGACGCCGTTCTTGTACGGGAAGGCGACGGCGCACTCGGGCTCCAAGAAAGCATGCTCGGTAAAGGGCGTGGTAAAGCGCTGCGTCACGGTGAATGCGCTCTCCGCCAGCGCCTTGGCGGCGTCGCCGCGCGTCACATGGCGGCTCTGGCACACGTTGTCCTTGAGCTCCACCGTGTTGCCAAAGGCAAAAAAACTGTCGTGCAGGCGCGGGGCGTCGGCCGCCTTGGCCTCGACAATGTTACGCACGGGCTCCAGCGGCTCGTAATCAATCTTTACGAGCTTCTTGGCCTTCTCGAGCGTCGCCTCGTCCTCGGCAACCACCAGCACGATGGCATCGCCCACGCAGCGGGTGATATCGCCCTGAGCGATCATGACGTCCCAGTCCTGGATAAGGTGGCCGACCTGGTTGACCGGCACGTCCTCGGCGCGCAGGATGCCCACCACACCGGGCAGGGCCTCGGCCTTGGAGGTATCGATGGAGAGCACGCGGGCGCGCGGATACTTGGAGCGCACGGCGCTGGCGTAGGTCAGGCCCGGCTGATCGAGCTCGTCGATGTCGTCGGGATACTTGCCCTCGCCGAGCACCTTCTTGCGCACGTCAATACGGAAGGCGCGCTTGCCCACGCCGTAGTCGTCGCCGCGCTCCAAGTCCTCGTCGATCTGTTTTTCGCCGCGGAGCACCGCGGCTGCCAGCGAAATGCCCTCAATAATCTTCTTGTAGCCGGTGCAGCGGCAGACGTTACCGCGAATGGCGTACTTGATCTGCTCCTCGGTGGGTTCGGGGTCCTCGGCGATGAGCGCCGCACCCGCCATGACCATGCCGGGGATGCAAAAGCCGCACTGCACGGCGCCCACGGCGCCAAAGGCGTACACGAAGGCCTCGCGCACGTCCTCGGGCAGGCCCTCGACGGTCACGATGTTGCGGCCGGCGGCAAGCGCGGTGGTCAGCACGCAGGCCTTGACGGCCGCACCGTCCACGTGGATGGTGCAGGTACCGCATGCGCCCTCGGAGCAGCCGTCCTTGGCGGAATGGATATGCAGGTCGTCGCGCAGGTAGCGCAGCAGCGGTTTGTTTTGGGTCGTCGTGCGCTCAACGCCGTTAACGGTAAAAGTGAATTCCTGTGCCATGGTGATTCCCTTCTACACGCCGGCGGCGATGCCGGTGCGGTCGTGAATAGCGCCATGCGGGCAGACGACGGCGCACATGCCGCACGACAGGCAGTCCGCGCCGTCGATATGGGCGCAGTTGTCCTCGATGCGGATAGCGCCGGCGGGGCACTTTTTAGCGCACATGCCGCAACCGATGCAGCTGGTGTCGCAGATCTTGCGCGCAATGGCGCCCTTATCGGTGTTGTTGCAGCGCACCAGGATGTTCTGGTAGCCGGGAACGAAGGCAATCACGCGCTGCGGGCACGCCATGCCGCACAGGCCACAGCCCGTGCACTTGGAGCGGTCCACACGGGCGACGCCGTCGACCAGCGCGATGGCACCGTGGGGGCAGGCCGTAACGCAGGCGCCACAGCCAATGCAGCCTTCGCTGCAGCGGGCGTCGCCGCCTGCGGAAGCACAGCCGCTTCCGCAGGCAACGTAGGCCACGTGATGTTGAATGGATTTGGCCATAAGAGACTCGCCTATTTCTTAAGAAGGTACGAATAGTTGTCGCGCACGGCCCTGATGGACAGGCGGACGGCCTCGGGCAGACCGGTGTTGACGGCATCGACCGAGACGGTGCGGACCGTGCCGGCGACGCGGACCTTAAAGTGGTCCTCGTCCACGGCCAGGAAGCCCTCGTTCTCGGAGTTCTCCATGTCCTGCTCGCTCCAGAACAGGGTGAGCTTGTCCTTGTAGGGACGGCCCTCCTGGTAGGGGCAGAACACGGCGCAGTTGCCGCACTCGTTGCACATACCGTCGACGTGGACGACCTGATGCTTGGCCAGGCCCGGCACCTTAATGGCCACGTTGGCGCGGTTGGGGCACACGTCGCAGCAGACCTCGCACACCGAGCCGCAGCCCAGGCAGCGGGTCTTGGTGCAGTTGCGCTTGTCGCGGCACAGCGACCCCTTGCGCTCGTAGCAGGTGTCCTCGCGGCCAGCCTGCTCGTTGCAATCGGCGTACTTGTTAAAGTCAACGCCGGCGATGGCACGAGCGACCTCGGCGGCGTCGGCAATAGCCTCGACCACGGTAGCCGGACCGCGGCGGCAGTCGCCCGCAGCCCAGACGCCCTCGACGCCGGTGGAAGTGGCGGCAAGGCGGCCGCGACGGTCGTGCTCGACGCCCGCGGCATCGTACAGGCTGGCATCGATGCCCTCGCCCACGGCGCAGATCACCGTGGTGGCGGAAAGCTCGACAGTCTCGCCCGTGGCGACGGAGCTGCGACGGCCGCTTGCATCCGGCTCGCCAAGCTCCATAACGTCGCAGGTCAGCACGGCGCCGTTAAGTGCCTTGGGCGCCAGCAGCTCGCAGAACTCAACGCCATCGGCAAGAGCAAGATCGAGCTCTTCCTCGTCGGCGGGCATCTGCTTCTTGGTGCGGCGATACACCAGGCGCACGTTCTTCACACCAGCCAGGCGCTTGGCCACGCGGGCCGCATCCATGGCGGTGTTGCCGGCGCCAATGACTACGACGTCCTCGCCCAGCTCGAGCTTCTCGCCCTTCTTGGCGGCCTCGAGGAACTCCAGCACGTCGAGCTCGGCACCTTCTCCCAGGCCCGCAGAGCCGGGCATCCAGGCACCGGTGGCCACGACCACGTCGGTAAAGCCCTGAGCCTTGAGCTCGTCAATGGAATTCACGCGGGCGTTGAGCTGCACCTTGGCGCCAAAGGCCAGGCAGAGCTCGGCATCGTGGGAGATATCGTCGCTCGAAATGCGGAACTCGGGGATGACGTGACGGACCACGCCGCCGAGCGAGTCACGGGCCTCAAAGATAGTGACGGGCACGCCGGCGCGCGTCAGGAAGAACGCCGTCGCCAGACCGGCAGGGCCGCCGATAACGGCAACATTGCGCTCGCCGTCGTTGGCGATGGCCTGAGCGCGCAGCTTGGGCAGCACGGCGGTCATGGCCTCGCGGGCGGCCTTAAGCTTGCTGGCGCGGATCTGGGCGCCCTCGGGCTCGTAGAACGCACGCTCGCAGGCGCGGCCGCAGGGATGCGGGCAGATGGTGCCGGTAATGAACGGCAGGGCGTTGCGCTCGATGATGATGTTGAGTGCGTCCTCGAAGCGGCCCTCGTCAACAGCCGCCAGGTAGGCGGGAATATCCTGCTGGATGGGGCAGCTCGTGCGGCACGGCGTGGTAAAGCAGTCGGAAAGCGGGCTCTTGCCGGCGACCTTGCGGTCGGGCAGCGGACGCAGCGGCTTCTTGTAGAGTGGGTTGGTGAGCGAGTCGGTCTGGATCGCGGTCACGGCGTCGAGAGAGACGCCCTCGAACGGCTTGCCGTCCAGGTCGGTAAACTCACCGGCCATCTGGCTAAAGCGCTCGTAGCCACCGGGCTTGAGAACGTCGGTCGCCAGGGTGACGGGCCAAATACCGGCGTCATACAGGGCGCGGATGTTGTAGACCGTGGCGCCGCCGGAGTAGCTGATGCGCAGCTTGCCGTCAAACTGCTCGGTAATGCGGCGGGCAGCCTCGATGGTCAGCGAGAACAGTGAACGGCCGGACATGTACATCTCGGTGGAAGGCAGCTCGTCCCTCGTCACGTCGACGGGGAAGGTGTTGGTGAGCTTGACGCCAAACTCTAGACCGCGCTCGGCGCACAGGGCAATCAGGCGCTCGAACATAGGCACGGCATCGGCCCACTGCAGGTCCTCGCGAAAGTGCGTGTCATCGAAGACGATGTAGTCAAAGCCCAGCTCGTTCAGACGCTGGCGGGCAAACTCATAGCCCAGCAGCGTGGGGTTGCACTTGATGTAGGTGTTGAGGCCCTTCTCGGTGATCAGATAGGTCGCGATGCGCTCGATCTCCGCCGGCGGGCAGCCGTGCAGGGTGGACTCGGTGATGGAGTTGGAAACGCGTGCCGGGATGGACTCGACAAACGCGGCGTCGACATGCTCAAACTTGTCCAGGTTGGCGAGCGCCCATGCGCGGCACTCGTTCCAGACGTCAGAGCCGCTGGCGTCCTTCATGCCCTCGATGTAAGCGTCGACCTTGGGGCTCTTGATACCCTCCAGGTCATAGCCCACGGACATGTTAAAGACAAAGCCGTCCGGGCTACCCAGACCGTACTCGCGAGCAATCAGGTGGCAGGCGAACCATGCCTTCACGTACTCGGCAAAAGCCTGCGGAACCTCGAGCTCGGTCGACCACTCGCAGTTGTAGCACTCGTCCTGCGCCACGATGCAGGGCTTGTTCACACACTTGGAGAGCTCCTCGCCGTCCATAACCTGAACGGTCTTGAGCTCAAAGAAGCGGGAACCGGCCACGTAGGATGCCACGATGTTCTGGGCAAGCTGCGTGTTGGGGCCGGCGGCCGGGCCAAACGGAGTCTCGATGCGCTCGTCAAAAATGGGAAGCGCACCCTCCTGGTTGGCCGTGACCATCTTGCGCACGCCAAAGACGGCGCCCTGAGTCTTGTGCTCCTCGATGATCCAGTTCATCAGCTGCGAAAACGGGATCGGCCTCATGATGTCGCTCATAATGAGCTCCTCTCTGTAACGCCCGGCGAGACCGCGCGGCGGGCGCAAATACGGTGTAGCGCTAGCACAGCGCCGGCGACCCCGCGGAGGTCGCCTATACGCGCGTCGGATGCGGCGAAACATCCGACGAGCGTGAATCTACTTGTGAATTAATAGGTGCGATCGTTGAGCGTGCTCCAGAGCTTCTTGGACTCGGCCATGGTCCACGCGTTAATCTTTTCCTCATCGATGCCAACGAACTCGCGATCCTTGTACAGGACGCGGCCGTTGATGATGGTGGTGCGGCAGTTTTTGCCCATCATGCCAAAGAGCATGTGGCCGTCGATGTTCTCCTCGCTCAGCGGCGTAAAGGGCTTGTAGTCCATGACGATGACGTCGGCGGCAGCGCCGGCCTCAAGCACACCGAGCTTGCGATCGAAGTACTTGCTCGCCATCTTAGCGTTGTTCTCGAACAGCATGGTCATGGCCTCGCACCAGCCCACGTTGGGCATGGCGGCGTTGTGGCGCTGAATGATCAGGAAGACCTTGAGGCTCTCGAGCATATCGTGGGTGTAGGCGTCGGTGCCCATGCACACGGGGATGCCGCGGCGGAAGAACTCGAGCACGGGGGCGCAGCCCACGGCGTTGCCCATATTGGATTCGGGGTTGTTGACGAGCCAGGTGCCGGACTCCTTGACGATATCCATCTCGGCAGGCGTCACGTGGATGCAGTGGCCCAGCATGGTGTCGGGACCCAGCAGGTTGTGCTGCAGCAGGCGCTCGACCGGGCTGATGCCACCGCGGTTGAGGCGGGAATCCCACACGTCGTTCATGCCCTCGCACACGTGGATGTGGAAGCCGGTCAGGCCGTTGTTGGCCTCGGCCATCTTATCCATAGTCTCGTCCGACAGCGTAAAGGTGGCGTGACCGCCAAACATTGCGGCGATCATGTGGTTGTCGTTATCGCGACGCTCCTTGGCGGCCCACTGGGCAAACTCGGCGTTCTCGGCAATAGCCTGGTCGCACTTTTCCTGGCCACGGCGGTCGGAGACCTCGTAGCACAGGCACGAACGCATGCCCAGCTCCTGTGCGGCGTCCTTAATGGTAAAGAGGCTGCCCGGGATCTCGCAGAAACTCGCATGGTGATCGAAGATCGTGGTGACGCCATCGCGGATGGAATCCAAGATCGTGGCATAGGCGCTGGCCTTGGTGCCGTCGAGCGTCAGGTTGTCGTCAATCTTCCACCACTGCTGCTCAAGATTTTCCAGGAAGTTGGTGGGGTTGCAGCCCTTAATGGCAAGACCGCGGGCCAGACCCGAGTAGATGTGGGTGTGGCAGTTGATAAGTCCGGGCATGATGAGGTTGCCCTGGGCGTCGACGTACTCGGCATCCGGGTACTTGGCCTTGAGCTCGCGCTCGGGGCCCACTTCGACGATCGTATCTCCGTCAATAGCGACTGCACCGTTGGGAATGAACGGAGTCTGAGCGTTGCGGGTAAAGACGGAACCGTTAGCGACCAGAAGCATAAATGCTCCCTTCAACATCAGAGGCGGGGTTTGACACCTCTGACATGGCGGAAGTGCGAAGCGCCGGCCTACACCGGAAACGGGCCCTCTCCCGTCAACGCTTCACCAAAGGGACAAGCCCTTTGAAGTGCGGCTTGGCGCCGCATGGCGCCGGCGGACGAGGCGATGCGTCCGCCGGCGAATAGCACCGAATTGGTTACTTCTTGCTCTCGGGCAGGACCAGATCCACAGCGGCATCCTTGGCGGCATCGATGTGCTGAGCCACGACCGGCGTCTGCGGAAGGATCAGGTTGAGCACGATGGCCATGATGGCGGTGGGGGTCACAGCGTTGGAGCCGATGACGGTAGACACCCAGGTGGGCATGCCCTCGCCGGCGAGGCAGCCGCTGGCCATCCAAATACCCAGGCCAAAGACGACCGAGGTGCCGACGATGGTGGTGGTGCGCTGCGTGAGGCCCTCGCGGGTGAACATGCGCACGCCGTTCATGGTGATGGTGCCAAAGACGCCGACGGTCGCGCCGCCGATGACGGGCTGCGGGATGGCGGAAAGGACGGCAGAGAGCTGCGGGAACAGACCGGCGATGGCAAAGACGGCCGCGATGATCACAAAGACCCACTTGTTGACGACCTTGTTGGAGCAGATGATGCCCACGTTCTGGCCAAGGGCGCTGGTGGGAAGACCGCCCAGCAGGCCGCCGACCATAGAGGTGAGGCCCTGGGACACAATAGCGCCGGAGAGCTCACGCTCGGTGGGCATACGGTCGATGGAACCAAGGCAAGCAGCAGAGACGTCACCGATAACCTGAATGGCAACCATGGGGAACACGACGGCGAGGGTAATGCAGACCTCGGGATCAAACTCGAGCGCGTAGGGCATGAGCTTGGGAAGGGCGAAGACCTGAGCGGTGGCGACGCTGGAGAAGTCGATCATGCCAAAGGGGATGGAGACGATCATGCCAACGATCATGCCAAAGAACACAGATCCCAGCTTGAGCGTGCCCTTGCCAAAGTTGGCGAGCGCAAAGACCACGGCGAAGGTGATAAGAGCAACGCACCAGGCCTGCGGGGTGCCCCACAGCGGCGTACCCATACCGCCGGCCATGTACTTGACGGCCGTGGGATAGAGAGAGACGCCAATGGAGAAGATGACCGTACCGGTCACGACGGGCGGGAACAGCCACTTGATCTTGCTGTAGGCCAGACCAAAGAGGACCGCGACGGCACCGCCGACAATCTCGCCGCCCAGCAGCGCGCCAAAGCTAAAGCCCGAGGCACCCATGGCCTGAAGGGCCGGCAGGAACGCGAACGAAACGCCCATGACGATGGGCAGGCCGCCGCCAATGCGACGGAAGGGAGCGAAGGCCTGAAGGGCCGTGTCGATTGCCGAAAGAATGAGCGCAACCTGAATGATGTCGGTGCTCTGCTGGCTATTAAAGCCGTAGACGCCGGCCATGATGACCGCCGGGGTAATGATACCGGCAAACGATGCCAGTACGTGCTGAAGGGCACACGGGATCATTTCCTTAACGGGAGGCATGCCTTCGCGAGTGAACAGGGCTTCAGTGCCGTTCGTAACCGTCTCCTGGGTCATTTGACCACCAATCCTCGAAATAGTTGTTTTCGCATCTAACGCTCTATTGTGACGCAGTGCGGGGTTGAGGTTGTGCCTTCGTTGCATATCGTATTAAAGATGATTCTCATTCTCAATAATAATTTTTTGTTATCAGACTATTCCTCAGCTGAGATAACGCATTTCCGCAGGTCAGGAAAGTGTCTGGTCAAAATAACATCTTACTTTTCTTTTGGTCAACCGTTTACCGCTAAATTCCTACCGTTCGTCTGTATTACGCAATGTACCTGCGGATATACGAGATGATGAGCAGCGTGTTACCATGATAAAAAATTGTTATGAACACTTCGATAGAACCCAAAGGAGTTGCCCGTGAACGAGACCGTACGTCGCTTTTTGCCGATGGTCGATTTCCTGGAGCAGGTACTCGGTAAGAACAGCGAAATCGTCCTACACGATTTCTCGGATCCCGACCACGCCATCGTCGATATCCGCAACGGTATCGTGAGCGGCCGCAAGGTCGGCGGTCCCGCCACCGATCTGGCGCTCAAGATCATGCACGACGCCAAGTATCGCGACCTGCCGTTTATTACGGGCTACGAGGGGCGCGGTGCCGGTGGCAAGACGTTGGAGTCGGCGACGTACTTTATCCGCGAGAATGACGAGATTGTCGGTATGCTCTGCGTCAACACCGACCTCTCGACCGTGCGCTCCATCAACGCCATGGCGCAGCAGCTCATGGCCTGCTTCGACGCGGCGCCTAGACAGGCGGAGCCCGCGTCTATCGAGGTCGAAAGCCTTTCGGAGTCTACGCAGGAGCTCATCGACCGCAGTATTTCCGAGTTGCTGAGCGCGCGCGGGCTGGATGTAGCGTCGCTTGGTCAGAGCGACCGCGTGGACGTCATTCGCCACCTCAACGGCAACGGGGTGTTCATGCTCAAGGGCGCCGTGGCCTGCGCCGCCACCGCGCTGGGCATCTCGGAGCCCAGCGTCTACCGCTACCTGCAAAAAGTCCGCAAGGAAGGCTAAACGTTAACCCTTGGGGACGGAGGGAAACGGATCATTTTTGTCGCATCGCTTGACAAAAGACCCTGCAGTTCACACGCACTGCAGGGTCTTTTTGCATGTCATGTTTTGTTTTCGCCAACGTCTTAGAGAGCGGCGACGACCTCGATCTCGACCAGACCGCCGGCCGGAAGAGCGGCAACCTGGAAAGCGCTGCGCGCGGGGAACGGAGCCTCGAACTTGGAGGCGTAGATCTCGTTCACGGCAGCGAAGTCGGCGATGTCGGCCAGGTAGACCGTGGTCTTGACGACATCGGCAAAGGTGGCGCCGGCAGCGGTCAGCAGGGCCTCGACGTTAGCAAGGGACTGCTTAGCCTGGGCTTCGACGCCCTCGGGCATCTTGCCGGTTGCGGGGTCGATGCCCAGCTGGCCGGACAAGAACACCATGTTGCCGGTCTGGATGCCGGGGGAATACGGGCCGATGGCTGCGGGTGCGTTATCGGAAGACACGACGGTCTTGCTCATGTTTTTCTCCTTACGATCAGATAGAGAGCGTGAGCGCGGCGTTCACACCGGGAGGCACAATTCGGTCTGAACACCGCGCTTGATTTGGGATAGTACTCAAGGTTTCCGCGCGATGCAAGATTATTATCACGTTGCGAGAATAATTTATCGCCCAACGGCGCCTGTCGGCCGCTGAACGGCACGAACGGACGGTGAAGTTCAAAATGATCTGTTTCCCTCCGTCCCCATCGGATTAGGTGATCCATAGGGGACGGAGGGAAACAGATCATTTTTGCTGCAAGGGCTGCTGAAGACTTTATCCTGCTTGGGCCACAGGGCTCGTCCGCCGCAACAGCACCACTATACTTTTGAATATCTGAGCATTTTGAAAGGCAGGATATGACCGCAACCGCCAGTCGAACCACCAACCGCAGACCCGAGCTCTTGGCCCCCGCCGGAGGCCCGGAGCCCTTTGCCGCCGCACTCGCTGCCGGGGCAGACGCCATCTACTGCGGCATGGGAAGCTTCAACGCCCGCCGCAAGGCCACCAACTTTACCGACGAGGCCTTTGAGCAGGCCTGCCGCGCCGCACATCTGGCCGGGTCGCGCGTCTACGTCACGGTCAACATCGTCATCAAGCAGTCCGAGATGGGCGATGCGCTGCAACTCATCCATCGCTGCTCCACGCTGGGCGCTGACGCCTTCATCATCCAGGACTGGGGCCTGTTCTTTGAGGTCAAACGCACCATGCCCGGCATCGAGACGCATATCTCGACCCAAGCGAACATCCACGATGACCGTGGGACTATCTGGTGCCGCGAGCAGGGCGCCGACCGCGTGACCCTCTCGCGCGAGCTTTCCATCGACGAGATTGCCACCATTCACGATGCCGCGCCCGATGTGGACCTTGAGGTCTTTAGCCACGGCGCCATCTGCTTTTGCTACTCGGGTCTGTGCCTGCTGTCGAGCTTTGCCATGGCGGGCCGCTCGGCCAACCGCGGCATGTGCGCTCAGCCCTGTCGCCTGCCTTACGAGCTGATCGACGAGAACGGCCGCACGCTCTCCCCTGCCGGTCGCGAGCGCGCTCTATGCCCGCGTGACACCAACACCTCACAGCTTGTTCGCCGTCTGTATGACGCCGGCGCCGCGTCTCTCAAGCTCGAGGGCCGCATGAAGGCGCCCGATTACGTGTACTCCATCGTTGATGTGTATCGTCACGAAATTGATGACATGCTGGCAGGGGTCGCCGTTGCCAAGGACGAGGAAGCCGCCCGCCAGCGCCAACTCAAGCGCTGCTTCAACCGCGACTTTACGCACGCCTATCAGGACGGCACCTCGGGCGACGAGATGATGAGCTATGAGCGTTCCAACAACCGCGGCCAGATCGTGGGCACGGTGCTGGGCAGCCGCCCGGCCAACCGCGATGTGCGCGGCCTCAAGCCCGACGA
>UQTD01000017.1 GCA_900543845.1 uncultured Collinsella sp. | reverse complement strand
GTGGGGTGGGGTGGGGGAAGGGGTGGGGAAAGGTGTTGAAAAATGGGGCGGTTCCCCATATTATTGATGACGTCGACAGGCGGGGTGGTTCCCCGCGTACGTGCCATCTGAGTAACCGAGGGGAGGGCGCACATGGGAATGACGGGTGCATACGAGCGCAATCTCGATGCAAAAGGTCGTCTATCCCTGCCTGCACCCCTTCGCGAGGAGCTTGGAGAGCACGTTCGCGTGTTCAAAGCCCTGGATGTCGATGCTCTGTACGTGTTCTCTGCCGAGGCCTTCGATAAGTGGGTCGAAGGACTCTTCGCGGGTCGTGAGGGCCACGAGGGTTTTAACCCGCGTGACATCAACGACCAGAAGCTCATGAGGGCGATCAACAAGCGCACCACGTCGATGGATGTGGACAGCGCGGGTCGTATCGGTCTTTCTGAGTCTCTCCGCAAGCAGGCGAACCTCGACCGCGAGGTCACGGTTGTGGGCAACTACGACCACCTTGAGGTTTGGGACCGCGCTACGGCCGATGAGGACGATGATGACGAGGCCCTGCTGGACCTCTTCTTCTCGTAAGGGCAAGGCACGAGTAACGGATGGAGCGTGGGATCTTGACACAAGAATATCGGCATGAACCTGTCATGCTCGGCGAAGTGCTTGAGTCGCTGCAGCTAAAGAGCGGCTCCGTCGTCTGCGACTGCACCCTTGGCGGTGCCGGCCATTCGGTAAAGATGGCCGCGCAGGTGGGGGAGACCGGCCTTTTGCTCGGCGTCGATCAGGACGACATGGCCCTCGAGGCCGCTGGCGCCCGTCTGGACCGCGAGGTTCCCGGCGTACCGCACCAGCTGCTGAAGGGCAACTTCGGCGACTTGGACGAGCTGCTTTGCTCGGCCGAGGTGCCCGGGGTCGATGGCTTCCTGTTCGACTTGGGCGTTTCGTCGCCGCAACTCGATATCCCTGGCAGGGGCTTTTCGTACAACGAAGATGCCCCATTGGACATGCGGATGGATCCGGGTAACAACACCTTAAACGCAGCTGAGGTCATCAACACCTATAACGAACACGACCTCGCCCGGATTCTACGCGTCTACGGCGAAGAGAAGTTCGCCTCGCAGATCGCGCGCGAGATCGTGCGCCGCCGCGAGCATGAGCCGATCGAAACCACAGGCCAGTTTGTCGAGATCATCAAGGCTGGTATCCCCGCTGCCGCTCGTCGGCATGGCGGACACCCAGCCAAGAAAAGTTTCCAGGCCATTCGCATCGAGGTCAATCACGAACTCGATGTGCTCGAGCGAGGGCTTGACGCCGCCACAAGGTGGCTCAACCCGGGCGGACGCATCTGCGTCATCTCGTATCACTCGCTCGAGGACCGTATCGTAAAGAACCACTTTAAGGAGATGAGCCAGGGGTGCACGTGTCCGCCGGAGATTCCGGTGTGCGTGTGCGGCAACGTGCCGATACTCAAGGTCATCACCCGCAAACCCCTGGTTGCCCAACCCGATGAGGTTGCGCGCAACCCTCGGGCGAGATCAGCCAAGATCCGCGTGGCGCAGCGTCTGTAGACGCGACTGCGCGATATTGGACCTCCCGCTCGTACCACAAACGAAGCTTAAACACACTACCAACGTACTCGGGATGGGAGGCGGCATATCATGGGCTACAACACTTCAAACGCAGCACTCGCCTATGATATGAACGCCATGCCCGCCTATCGTGAGGCACCGCAAGCTCCCGCTGCTCCCCGCGAGCAGCGCACGCCGCGCTTTGATGTCTACACGGGCGCGGGCCGTCAGGCAAACCAGGCGGTAAGCCCGGTTTTCATGAGCGTTCTTAAAACGTTTTGCATCATTGCGGCCATCTTCATGACGATCGGTGTCGCCCGTGTGGCGCTCGCCGGCGTTACGGCCCAGGTGCTCAACAGCAACGCCGCGCTTACCAACACGCTCGAGAAGGCGACCGATGAGAGCTCCGACCTGGAGGTCATGCATTCGGTCTATGGTGCCGACACGCGCATTCGCGACCTTGCGGGCGCTTATGGCATGGTGGAGCCCAGCGAGAGCGTTACACTTGATTTTTCGCAGGATGCAGCCGCGGGCGCTAGCTCGACCGCGACCGCTCAGTAACAAGACGGTAGCTGAGTATGACAAATGACTATCGCCGCGGCTCCGACGGGGGTCGCGGTTCTGGACGTCCCTCATCGCGGGGACGTTCTGGTTATCAAGGAACGGGTCGGCCATCTTACAACGCGAGGCCGTCCTATGGCAACGACCCCGCGTCGCGTCTCCGTGGCTCGAGTGGTCCTCAGATGCATAACACCAGACCGCGCAAGAGCTCGTCGACCGAATGGCTCACGGGCACGCCGCTACCCCGTCGCAAAGCCGTCATGGGCTTCATCGGGTTTGGCTTGGGTTTGGGCGTCCTTCGCCTTGCCGACTATCAAATCGTGGAAGCCGATAAGTTACGCGACCGCGCCGATGCACGTCGCTTGCTTGCGCAGACGCTGTATGCCAAGCGCGGTACCATCTACGACCGTAACGGCAACGTGCTGACGTCGTCGGTCGAATGCCGCAACATCGCCGTGAATCCTCAGCTTATCGAGGACGTTGACAAGACGGTATCGGCGCTGGTCAAAGCTACGGGAATCGATAAAAAGACCTGTCGCGAGCTCGTTGAGTCGGATGGCACCTGGGTGTATATCAAACGCCAGGTGGACGAGGACGATGCCGCGGCGCTGGAGAAGAAGAACCTGCCAGGCGTGCTCTTTGAGCAGGCCATGAAGCGCGTGTACCCCTACGGCAACCTGGCATCGCAGGTGCTTGGCGTGGTAAACGTGGACAACGACGGTCTGACGGGCCTCGAAAAACAGTACAACAAGCTTTTGACCGGAACCAACGGTTCGCTGGTGCGTGAGCGGGCGAGGGACGGTAGCTATATCGCGGGCGGCGCCTATAAAAAGGTTGCCGCGGTGGACGGTGTGGACATCGTGACGACGCTCGATGTCAATATCCAGCGCGCCGCCGAGGACGCCCTGGCCGAGGCGGTCGAAAAGACCAAGGCCAAGAACGGCTCGGCCCTGGTCACCGATCCCACGACGGGCGAGATTCTGGCGGCATGCTCGTATCCGACATATGACCAGACCGATCTGGAAAACGCCAAGACCGAGGACATGAACTTGCGCCTGGTTACCGATGCCTACGAGCCCGGCTCGGTCTTTAAGACGCTCGTGGCCGGTGCCGGCTTCGACTTGGGTGCCGTGCGTTCGAGCACGTCGTTTGAGGTGCCGGCGAGCATTAAGGTTGGCGACGACACCGTTACCGACGCCGATAAGCGCGACTACACCATGACCATGGACGCGCGCGAGATGATGCGCCGTTCGTCCAATGTGGGCTTTGTCCTGGTGGGACGCAAGATCGGTGCCGATGATTTTGCCACCTATGTGGACAAGTGGGGTATCGGCCATAGCTCCGGTGTCGATTTTCCGGGTGAGAGTCTGGGCATCGTCAAGGAGCGCGACCAGTACGACGGCGCCACGCTGGGCTCGATGAGCTTTGGCCAGGCGCTGTCCGTCTCGCCGATTGAGGTCGCACGTGCCGTGGGCGGCATTGCGAACGGCGGCGTGATGATGACTCCGCACTTCTATAAGTCCAGCAAGGGCGATGAGAAGGACTGGGGCGAAGGCGATCGTGCGATTTCGGAGGACGCTGCCGCCCAGGTGACATCGTGCATGCAGACGGTCGTGTCCGAAGGCACGGGCGTTGGCGGTGCGGTCGATGGCTATGACGTGGCGGGCAAGACCGGTACGGCCGAGCGCGCTGACGAGAACGGCGGTTACCTCAAGGAGAACTACATGTCGTCCTTTATGGGCTTTGCGCCGGCACAATCGCCCAAGGTGCTGTGCTATATCACACTCGATGGAACGCCGAGCGGCTCGGATGCCGCCGCGGTGCCATTCCAGTCCATTATGGCCAACGCGCTCGACGTACTGGGTATCCCGCGCACGAAGTAGGGGGTTACAATCTTGAGCGTGGTCTGCCGTTTGATCTGAAGGGTGTTCACATGCCCTGCACCACGCGCGCATGGCACTGGGATACAATACGCCGATAGCATTATTAGGTTTACAGGGGAGCTGCAATGATAGAGATCGCCGTCAACAACCTCGCGGCCTCAACGGGGGCCCGAACCGTGACGGAAGAAGTCGATCGGGTATGCCGCGGGTGCGTTATCGACTCGCGCCAGGTCGAGGAGGGGACGATCTTTGTCGCCTTCCCCGGCGAAAAGGTCGACGGCAATGATTTTGCCTCCCGTGCCATCGAGTCGGGTGCCGGTGCCGTCGTGATGACGCGCGAGCCCGATGCCGAGCTGGTTTCGCTGGCGCAGGACAAGGGATGCGCCATCTTGCTGACCGACGACCCCGAGGAGTTCTTGCTGCGCCTGGCGCATGTATATCGCTTGGAGCTTGGCTGCCTGGTCGTCGGCATTACCGGTTCGATTGGCAAGACGACGACCAAGGACGTGCTCGCCGCCGTGCTCGCCAAGCGTTATCGCGTCTGGGCCACGAAGGGCAATTTCAACAACCTGATCGGCATGCCGCTCACGGTGCTTTCCGCTCCGGCCGATACCGAGGTTCTGGTGCTCGAGATGGGCATGAACCATTTTCATGAGATTGAGCGCCTGTCCCAGTCTGCCAACCCCAATCTTGCCATCGTGAGCAAGATCGGAACCTCCCACATCGGTATCCTGGGCAGCCGCGAGAACATCGCCCGCGCCAAGTCCGAGATTGTCCAGGGCATGTGCGCCGCCGGCGATTTCTCGCCGTTGCTGGTTTTGGGCGGCGAGGACGACTTTACGCCGTTCATTCGCGATACGTTCGCCCAGCCTGCGGGTATTGACGTGATGCTGGCCGGTGTCTCGGACGACGACGAGGTCCGCGCACGCGACATTCGCGTCGACGACGAGGGCCATCCGGTCTTTACGCTCGACTTTGGTCAGGGCGACACGGTCGATACCATGCTGGCCATTCCCGGCGTGCAGTCTGTGCCCAATGCCGTCAAGGCCGCCGCGGTCGCCTATCGTCTGGGCGTGACGCCCGAGCAGATCGATGCTGCCTTTAGGGGCCTTACGATCACCGGTCACCGTCAGGAGATCAAGCGCGCCAAGAGCGGAGCGCGCATCATCGACGACTCCTATAACGCCAGTGCCGAGTCTATGGCTGCCGGCCTCGATTTGCTGTGCTCGCTCATCTGTGACGGTTCGCGCATGGCGATTCTGGGCGAGATGGGCGAGATGGGCGACGAGGCTCCTCGCATGCATGAGCTCGTGGGCGCCTATGCCGCCGCCAAGAAACTCGACATGCTCGCGTGCGTCGGCGGCGAGCTGGCTCAGCTCATGGCCGATGCCGCACGTATGATGGGTATGGATGAGGACCGCATCCAGGTGTTCTCCGATTATCAGCAGGTGCTCGACCGCATGGGCGGCGCGCTTGAAAATCATGATGTTGTACTGGTCAAGGGTTCCCGTTTTGTTGAGCTCGACCGCTTTGTGGAAGGTGTGTGCTAGCCCATGTTCGGCAATCCCTCGTATCCTACGTATCAGGCCTTTTTGGGACTTGGCATCGCTGCCGCCATTGCGTTGCTGCTTATGCCGTGGTGGATCAAGCTGCTGAAGGTCGAGGGTATCGGCCAACAGGTCCGAGCAGACGGCCCCAAGCGTCATTTGATTAAACAGGGTACGCCCACCATGGGCGGCGTCATCATCCTTGTCGCGATCTCGCTGACCTGCCTGCTGATGGGCAAGCTCACCACCGAGCTCGTGCTCGTGCTGCTTGCCACGCTGGCCACCGGCGTTCTGGGTCTCATCGACGACCTGACTTCCGTCACGCACGGTCGCTCGCTCGGCCTGACGCCTCACGCCAAGATGATCGGTCTGACCATCATCTGCGTCACTTTTACCGTGCTCGCCGTCAATTGGTGCGGCGTCGCCCCCGAGATTCGTTTTCCCGGCGGCCTGACGATTGACCTCGGTGTTCTTTCGACCACCATCTGCGGCCTTTCGTTCCCGTGGCTCTACATTGTATTTTGCTGGCTGATGATCGCTGGCCTTTCCAATGCCGTGAACCTGACCGATGGTCTGGACGGCCTTGCCGGCGGCACTTCCATGATTGCCATGCTCGCCATGGCCGCCATGGCGTTTTTGCACGGTGACGTGAACCTGTCCATCTTCTGCACGGCGTGCGCCGGTGCCTGCCTGGGCTTTTTGTGGTTCAACTGCTACCCGGCGAGCATCTTTATGGGCGATACCGGCTCGCTTGCCCTGGGTGCCGCTTTTGCCTGCACCTCCATCATGACCAACACCGAAGTCGTTTCCCTTATCATCGGCGGTCTGTTTATCGTCGAGACTCTGTCGGTCATGATCCAGGTTGTCTATTTCCACTTTACGCACAAGCGCGTCTTCCTTATGGCGCCCATTCATCATCATTTCGAAAAGAAGGGCTGGGCCGAGACCAAGGTCGTTATCCGTTTTTGGATTATCGCCGCGGCCTTTGGCGCCGTTGGCCTCGCCCTGTTCTTCCAGTTGGGATAGTGGTCTTTCATGCCTCTTGCTGATGTCTTTAGCCTGCTTGTTTTGGGGCAGGGTAAATCCGGTCTCGATGTCGCCCGTTGGGCGTTGGCTCACCCCGAGCGCGTGAGCGCCACGACCGTGTATGGCGGCGGTACCTCCGAACCCAATGACGCCACACGTGCGCTCGAGGCGCAGGGCGCGTCGTTTGTCTACGGCACCGAGCAGGTCGAGGGTGCCTATGACGTGTGCGTGGCATGCCCGGGTATCTCGGAGTTTTCGGCCTTCTTTAAGGCCGGGCGTGAGCATGCCGCTCAGATTATGGGCGAGCCCGAGTTTGCCTATCGCCTGTCTCCCCAAAATTGGATCGCCATCACGGGCACCAACGGCAAGACAACTACCACGTCGCTGACCGATTATCTGCTCAAGGCCGCCGGTGAAGCCAGCGTGGCCGTCGGCAATATCGGTGAGCCGCCGGTGAACGAGATCGACGGCCGCGCACACAATGAGTGGTTTGTGGCCGAGCTGTCGAGTTATCAGATTGCTACGACAGCCGAGCTTCATCCTCGCGTGGCGGTGCTGCTCAACATCACGCCCGACCACCTGGGCTGGCACAAGAGCCACAAGAACTATGCGCTTGCCAAGATCAAGTTGTTCGAGAATATGGTCGACGACGACCTCGTGGTTATCGACGTTGAGGATGCCGGCATCCATGAGTTCGATGAGTACATCTACACACCGGGTCGCCGCATCTGCAAGGTCGCTTTTGACGAGCCCGAGGGTGCAGACGCCGCCTTTGTGCGCGACGGCAAGATGGTCGTGCGCCTGAAGGGCGTCGAGACTCAGCTTGTCGCCACGTCTGAGCTCAAGATCTCGGGCCATCACAATGTCATCAATGCCTTATGCGCCGCCACGGCTGCTCTGGCCGTCGGTGCCGATCCCGAGGGCATTTGCCGCGGTTTGGCATCGTTCCAGCCGCTGGAGCACCGCGTTGAACCCTGCGGCGAGATCGATGGCGTGCGCTACGTCAACGATTCCAAGGCAACGAACACCGATGCGGTCGAAAAGGCCCTGACGGCGTTTCCCGACGACGATGTGATCTTGCTGCTCGGCGGTCACGATAAGGGTACGCCGCTTGCGGACTTTGCCCGCGTCGTTATGGACAACGTGCGCTCGGTCGTTTGCTTTGGCGATGCGCGAGAGCGCTTTACCGCCGCTATGGACGAGGCCGATGTCGATGGTGACGTGGATATCGCCCAGGCCGATGATCTGCGCGATGCCGTTGACGTTGCCCGCTCGCTCTCGAGCCGCGGCGACGTGATCCTGCTTTCGCCCGCTTGCTCTTCGTTCGACGAGTTCTCGGGCTACGAGGAGCGCGGTCGTGTGTTTAAGGACTACGTTGCCCAGCTTGCCGCAGCAGCGAAATCGCAAACGGAATAGGGGTTGCCGGTGAGAGAGGAGAGCCCCCGAAGTGATATGAGGAGGCCCGACTCGGACTGTGCTTCCTCGCTGCGTAGCACGCCGCGTTCCGGACGCGGCGGGCAGACGTTCGGTGAGCGCTATATTGCCGGCGTCCCCGCCCGCATCATGCGCCCCCGTTTGATATTTATGGCTTGCCTGTTTAGCTTGGTTTGCTTCGGCTTGCTGATGGTGTACTCGGCATCTTCGGTCGAGGCGCTGCACGAGAATGGTACGGCAACGTTTTTCCTGTTTCGACAGGCCGCGTTTGCTGGAGTTGGCGTGCTGGCCATGGTTGCCATCGTGCGCGTCTTGCCGGACAGTTGGTTTGGGGAAGACGTGCTCAGGATCTTTCTCATGGGCATGATAGGGCTACTGGTTCTGGTGTTCTTTATGGGTAGCGGCAGTCGTGGCGCCACGCGTTGGCTCAACATCGCCGGTATTCAGTTCCAGCCGTCTGAGTTTTTAAAGCCGTTCGCCATCGCGTATTCGGCCATCATGCTCGACCGCATCTTTTCGCCCGGCGGCAACATCAACGAGTTTCTTCGCAAGATGGGTGTCTACCTGGGCATTTCGCTCTTTCTGATTTTTGTTCAGCCCGATTTTGGCACCGTTCTGATCATCTTGCTGACCCTCATGTGCATGGCGTTGTTTGCGGGATTGGACCCCAAATATATCGTTTGGACGGTCGTTGCCGGCATCGCCGTCATTGCAATCGCCCTTATCGCCGAGCCGTATCGTATGACGCGTGTCGAGGTTGCTTGGAATCCTTGGGCAGACGAATATGGTGATGGCTATCAGGCCACGCTTGCCATTATGGCGTTTGCCTCGGGCGGCCTGTTCGGTCGCGGTATCGGTAACTCCACCATGAAGTACTCGTATTTGCCCGAGGCGCATAACGACTACATCTTGGCTATTATCGGCGAGGAAGTTGGCTTTATCGGAACCGTGCTGTTCTTCTTGGTGTTCGCGATGCTGATCTACTCGGCGTTTCGTATTGCCGAGCAGGCGACCGACCGTCGCGGAGCACTTATGGCATCGGGTTCCGCGGTCATCCTTGCGGTGCAGTTTTTGATCAACGTGCTGGGCATTCTCAATGTGTTTCCCATGACGGGCAAGCCGCTGCCGTTTATTAGCTACGGCGGCTCGTCGATTATCGTGTCGCTTATGCTCGCCGGTCTGATCCTGCGCGTTTCGTATGAGAGCGCCCGTCGCGATGAATACGACCGTCGCCGCGAGAGCTTTGCCGTTATGGATGAGAGTACCGCCGGCGTGCCCCACGTGCGCGGTGAGCGATCTTCGCGTAACGGCTTTACCGTCCTGGATGGCTCTGCGACCGAGCCGGCAGCCCGTCCGCGTCAGCGAACGGCGCCGCAAGGTCGTCCGCAGCGCCCCACTCCTCGCAATGCGGGCGGCGGATATAATCGAATCGATTTGAATTCGGACCCGTCGGCGCGTTTGCGCACCGATGACCAGGGGCCGCGTGTACGAAGGGATTACCATGACCGATAAGATGACCGTTGCTATTGCAGCCGGCGGCACGGCAGGACATATCAACCCCGCGCTCGCCTTGGCCGAGGAGCTGCGTGACCGCGGTCATCACGTTGTGTTCGTGGGCCAATCGCGCAAGCTCGAGGGCCGTCTGGTTCCCGAGGCCGGATTCGATTTTGTGCCCATCACGGTCACGGGCTTCGATCGCTCCCGTCCCTGGACGGCGCTGACCTCGCTGTGGCGCGTCAACAAGGCGAAGCGCGCGCTTGCCAGTCACTTCTCGAAGGTCGGTAAGCCCGATGCCGCTATCGGCTTTGGTGCTTACGTTGAGGTCCCGCTGCTGGGTTGGTGCAAGGGCGCCGGCGTTCCGTATCTGCTGCACGAGCAGAACTCTGTTCCGGGTCTGGCCAATAAGATGATGAACTCACATGCCGCCCGCGTGTGCATTTCGGTACCTGCGGCCCGTGCGGTCTTTGAGCGCGAGGGCGACCCCGACCATGTGCTCATGACGGGCAATCCCGTGCGTCGTTCGGTGATCGACGGCGATCGCGCCCGCGGTCGCAAGACGCTCGGTGTGCCCGAGGACGCGACACTTCTGCTCGTCTTCGGTGGTTCACTCGGTGCCCAGCATCTCAACGAGCGCGTTGCCTCGCTCAAGAGTGAGCTGCTGACCCGCGAGAATCTCTATGTTTTGCATTCGACGGGTGCCGACGGCTTTGAGGAGACCGAGCGCGCTTTGGCGCTGACGCCCGAGGAGGCGAAGCGCTATCGTGTCCAGCCCTACATCGACAACATGGGCGATATGCTGGCTGCGGCCGATCTGGTGCTCTCGCGTTCCGGTGCCTCGAGCGTGGCCGAGATCGCCGCGCTTGCCGTGCCCTCGGTGCTCGTGCCGTATCCGCACGCGACGGCCGACCACCAGACCACGAATGCCCGTTACCTGGTCGATGCCGGTGCCGGCGTGCTTTGCGCCGATGCCGATATCGATGCCCCCGCCTTTGCCGACGAGCTGCTGCACCTGATCGATGACGCTGCGGCACGTGATGCCATGCGTCAGGCGGCGCGCGGCTTGGCCCAGGACCGTGCCGCCGCACTTTTGGCCGACGCGGTAGAGGGATTGCGTTAGTTAGACGGGATATCGCCGGTCGCCCTCGCGCGGATGCGGTAGGTGCGGTACAGTTAACGGGTTACAGGCAGTGTTTACGCAAGGAGTACACGAGCACATGGCTGATTCCCAGACTGCAACCTCCGCGCCCGAGTTCAAGAGCGCCCACTTTATCGGTATCGGCGGCGCCGGCATGAGCGGCATCGCCCTCGTCCTGCACGAGCGCGGTTATACCGTTACCGGCTCCGACCTTAAGACGTCGCGCTATATTCGCCAGCTTACCCGCGCCGGCGTGAAGGTCCACGTGGGCCACGAGGCTGTTACGATCGACGAGGTCAAGCCCGATGTGGTTGTTGTCTCCACCGCTATTCCCGAGTCCAACCCCGAGCTCGTGCGTGCCCGCGAGCTCGGTATTCCCGTGTGGCCCCGTGCCAAGATGCTCTCGGCCCTGGGCCATGGCTACACCACCGTCGCCGTCGCCGGCACGCACGGCAAGACCACGACGTCTTCGATGTGCGCCACGATGCTCGATCGCATGGGTCTGGACCCCAGCTTTTTAATCGGCGGCATCGTCGAGGGCTACGACACCAACGGCAAGAACGGCTCGGGTGACTACTTTGTCGCCGAGGCCGATGAGTCCGACAGCTCGTTCCTGTTCCTGAACCCCAACGTGGTCATCGTGACCAACGTCGAGGCCGACCATCTCGATCACTACTCGGGCATCGAGGAGATCGAGGCCACCTTTGCCAAGTTTATGGGTCTGGTGGGCGAGGACGGCACCGTCATTGTTTGCGGCGAGGACCCGCATCTGGTCGAGCTCGCCAAGTCGACGGGCCGTCATGTGCTTTCCTATGGCTTTGCCGAGAACAACGACATCGTCTGCGTACATCCGGATGTCAAGGGCATCCAGAGCGACTTTATCGTTCGCTTTGAGGACGGCACCGAGCACGCTGTCGAGATCAAGAGCAACCCCGGTCGTCACAACATGCTCAACGCCACGGCCGTCTTGACCGTCGCCCATGTCCTTGGCCTCGATATCGACGCCGCCGCTAAGGCACTTTCGAGTTTTGAGGGCGTCCGCCGTCGCTTTACCCACGTGGGCGATATCGACGGCATCACGGTGGTTGACGATTACGGCCATCATCCCACCGAGATCAAGGCGACGCTCGCTGCTGCCTCTTCGCTGGGCTACAAACATGTCGACGTCGTGTTCCAACCGCACCGCTATTCGCGCCTGCAGGCTCTGTGCGATGACTTTGCCGATGCCTTTGCCAACGCCGACAAGCTGCTGCTGATCGATGTATTCTCCGCCGGCGAGATGCCGATCCCGGGCGTTACCTCCAAGATGCTCGCAGATACCGTTCGCGCTAAGCACCCCGGCAAGGAGGTCGTGTACTGCTCCAGTCGTCTTGAGCTCAACCAGGAGCTTGAGAAGCTCGTGGGCGAGGGCGACCTGCTGCTCACCATGGGTGCCGGTGACGTTACGACCGTCGGCCCCGAGTTCATCGAGTATCTGACTGCCAAGAAAGACGCTTAAACCCCATGGGTCTGTTTAACGCCGTCATGGCGCTTTCGGGCATGATCGACACGGACGTGGTCGAGGACGAACGTCTTGCACGCCATACAAGCTATCGTATCGGCGGCAAGGCCGACCTCTTTGTGACGTGCCATAGCTACCATGCCCTGCGTCGCGCCGTGGCGGTGCTTGACCGCGAGCGGGTGCCGTGGGTGATTATCGGCAAGGGGTCCAACCTGTTGGTTGCCGATGCCGGTTATCGCGGCGCCGTTATTTCGCTGGGACGTGAGTTTCAGCGCACGGTTGTTGCCGAGGACGGCTGCACGCTGACCGTTGGTGCGGGCGTGATGTTCGCGCGTTTGGTCAACGACGCTTTGTCGCGCGGGCTTTCGGGCCTTGAGTTCGCGGTCGGTATTCCCGGTTCGGTCGGTGGCGCCGTGTCCATGAACGCAGGTACGCGGACCGAGTGGATCGGCTCCCTTATCGAGGACGTGGTCACGTTTGATCCGGCGTCCGGTATTAAGCACTATGCAGGGTCCGAGATCGCTTGGGGGTATCGCGAGTGCAGCCTGCCGCGTAACGAGATCATTCTCGAGTGCGTGCTTAAACTCAAGCCCGCGCCCAAGGCAGACATTCGCGAGCGTATGGAGCGGTACCTGACGCGCCGCAAGCGCACGCAGCCCATGGGCCGTGCATCCTGCGGATCGGTCTTTCGCAACCCGCCCGACGCAAGCGTGGGCAAGTTGATTGAGGATTGTGGATTAAAGGGTTTTTCGGTTGGCGGTGCGGAAGTTTCGCCCGTACACGCTAATTTTATCGTTAATAACGGAACCGCCTCGGCCGATGACGTGGCCGCGGTTATCAGGCATGTGCACGGAAAGGTGAGGGAGGCGTATGGCATCGAGCTCAGACCGGAAGTTAAATTCCTCGGCTTCTAGAGCATCGAAACCAACCTTCCGCCGCGCCGGAGGGCGTTCCGGCGCACCTGCCCAGCCTCAACATAAGCCCGCCATGCCCTCCAAGTCTGTTGGGCCCGTTCGTCCTGCCAAGCGCCCGGTCGTCGGCTCGCAGCTGGGGGGACGCCCCGCTTCTAAAAAGACGAGTCGTCCGGCTCCGCGTCCTTCGGTGACGCCCAAGCCGGCGATGGGCACCAAGACCTCCCGACCCATGGCGACGCCCAAGCCTTCGCTGGGAGCTCGTGCGCCGCATGCCGGCCGTACGTTGGCTGGCGCTAAGCCGCGTTCACTGACATCGGTACCCGCCGCCAAGGCGTCTTCGGCAAAAAGGGGCATCAATCCTCTGTCATCGCTGGGTGCCATGGCAAGCAAGACGACCGACGCTGCTTCCGCCATGAAGGGTAAAGGCAAGATCGCGGGCGGCATCCTGGCAGCCGTGGCCGTACTTGCCATTGTTGCCATCGTCGTCATCAACTCCGGCCTGTTCGCCGCCACCGATATTCAGATTCATGGCAGCGAGCATGTGACCAAGCACGACGCCATGCAGCTCATCAGTCTTCCCGAGAACACGTCGCTCTTTAACGTGGATCCCGATCAGATTACCGAGGGCCTCAAGCAAAACCCGTGGGTCTCGGGCGTGGATGTCCAGCGTCAGTTTCCCCATACGCTTATCATCACGCCGACGGAGCGTAAAGTTACCGCCATTGCGTATATCAGCTCCGACGACCTTGCCTGGGCTATCGGAGACGATGACACCTGGATCGCTCCGCTGTCGACGTCTGTCGAGGTGGATGACCAGGGGAACGTCATTACATCGGGGGAGGGTGCCAACACCCTGACCGGCATCGATGCGGCCCTGGCGCTTGCCAAGCACTACGGCGCCGTGCTGTTGACTGACGTCTCGGCCGATGTCGCACCGGTTTCGGGTCGGGCGGTGAGCTCCAAGGCCGTCAAGGCCGGCCTGGATTACGCACGCGGTTTCTCGAGCGAGTTCTTGGACCAGGTGAAGGATATTTCCACGCCTTCCGTTGAGGCTATCTCGGCAAATCTCGACAACGGCGTCGAGGTGTCGCTGGGCGATTCGGATGATATTGCCAAGAAAGAACGCATCGTGACCAAGCTCCTTTCGCAGGTAGAGGGCGTAACCTATATCAATGTGCGTTCTCCGGGTAACTACACGTTTAGGAACGCACCGACCGCCTAGTATCCTAAACGGCTTTGTTGAGGGGCCATACCACGCCGTTTATCTGGTTTGTTTGGTTTTCACGGTCAATTATTTGACTGATACGTTCATAATGTGCAAACATAATACGGTTTACCTTTGCATTTACTTTCAACCTGAAGGTTAATGTGCGCAGGGGTCAACCCATGCTATGGCTATAACCTTTGTTCGGAGGACCGACATGCACGAGACAGAGATCAACAACTACCTTGCCGTCATTAAGGTGGTCGGCGTCGGCGGCGGCGGTACCAACGCGGTCAATCGAATGATCGAAGAGGGCATCCGCGGCGTCGAGTTTGTTGCCATCAACACCGATGCTCAGGCACTCGCGATCTCTGATGCCGATATCAAGGTGCACATCGGCACCGACCTTACCCGCGGCCTGGGCGCCGGCGCCAACCCCGAGGTTGGCCGCAAGGCTGCCGATGAGTCCCGCGACGATATCGCCGAGGCGCTCGCTGGCGCCGACATGGTGTTCATCACCTGCGGCGAGGGCGGTGGTACCGGTACCGGCGCCGCTCCCATCGTTGCCGATATCGCGATGAACGAGGTCGGCGCGCTGACCGTCGCCGTTGTGACCAAGCCCTTCACCTTCGAGGGTCGCAAGCGCAAGAAGAGCGCCGAGGAGGGCATCAAGACCCTTTCCGATTGCGTCGACACCATGATCGTTATCCCTAACGACAAGCTGCTCGACATCGCCGAGAAGAAGACCACGATGCTCGAGGCTTTCGCGATTGCCGATGGCGTCCTTTCCCAGGGTACCCAGGGCATCACCGACCTCATCACCGTCCCGGGTATCATCAACCTGGACTTCGCCGATGTTAAGACCATCATGAAGCAGGCCGGTACCGCCATGATGGGTATTGGTACCGCTTCTGGGGACACCCGTGCCGTCGACGCTGCCCAGCAGGCTATCTCCAGTCCGCTGCTCGAGAGCTCCATCGATGGCGCCACGCGCGTCCTGCTTTCCATCGCCGGCTCCAAGGACCTCGGCATCCAGGAGATCAGCGACGCCGCCGACGTTGTCGCCAACGCCGTCGACCCCGAAGCCAACATCATCTTTGGTACCGTTGTCGACGAGTCCCTGGGCGACCAGGTTCGCATCACCGTTATCGCTACGGGCTTCTCCGACTCCAACGTCAACCGTCAGGACGAGCTCTTCGCTGCCCAGCAGTCCCAGAGCAAGGCTGCTGCTTCTGCTGAGCCGCAGCGCACTGCTCCGGCTGCCAGCCCCGCTCAGGCTGCCCCGACTCGCAACGTCGGTGGTACCGAGCTGCCCAACTTTGGCAACGATCAGTTTGAGCTTCCCGACTTCCTCAAGCGCGGCAGCTTCTAAGTCGTTCTTCGCATTGTTTTGCACAGGGGCGCGTCCGTATGGATGCGCCCTTTTTGTTTCTCGTTTGTAAACGAAAGCCTCCAATCTCCTTACGTTCCCTTTACGTTTGGTCCCTACCGCTGCGGGTATCCTTTTAAAGAAGTATGACAGCCGTATAAACACGGACTGCGCGGCGGCGCCGCGGTACTTGTTGTAATAGGAGGCTTTAGTATGGCAGCACGTGCGGACAACGTTTCGCGTGTCGACCATGATGGAGTTACGTTGGTAGAGGGCGCGACGCTCGATGTTCGCTTTGCCTTTACCGAGCGCACCGGTGGCGTTTCCGAAGATGCGTACTCCTCGCTCAACCTGGGCTCGCATGTAGGCGATGACCCCTTTGCTGTTCAAGAAAATCGTCGTCGAGCGCTCGAAGCCATGGGCGCCGCTGAGTGCGAGCATAATCTGCTTGTTCCCAATCAGGTGCACGGCGACCATGTCGTGACGGTGACCTCGAACGGCGCCGACGATCTCGAGAACATTCGCGAACAGATTGCAGAGGGCTGCGATGCCATCGTCTGTACGGCCCATGAGGTGCCCGTGATGCTCTGCTTTGCCGATTGTGTTCCCGTGGTGCTGGTGGCTCCCAACGGCTTTGCCGTGGTGCATTCTGGCTGGAAGGGCACGATTGCGCGCATTTCCGCCAAGGCCAGCCAAGCACTCTGCGAGGCGGCTGACTGCACGCCGGAGGACATCTCTGCCTATATTGGGCCCCATATCCTGGGTGACGAGTATGAGGTGTCCCAAGAACTTATGGATCGCTTTGCCGCCGAGTTCGCGTGCATCGATGCTACCGCTTCCCGTATGCTCGATCTTTCCGCCGCCATTCGCGAGGCGCTGGTGGATGCCGGTGTCGATGTGAATGGCATTGTGGACACCAAACTTTCCACCGTGCGTCAAAACGACCGCTTTTATTCCTATCGCAACGAGGGCGGGACCTGTGGGCGCCATGCTGCGATCGGCGTGATGCTATGAGAAAGATCGCATCGGTCCTGAGTGCAGCAGTGCTCACGCTCACGCTGTGCGCCTGCTCCTCGGGATCTTCTACCTCTTCCATCACCGTTGCCGGCTCTACGACGTGCCTTCCCATTGCCGAGATCGCGGCCGAGGGCTTTAAAGAGGAGACCGGCGCCGACGTGCTCGTCTCCGGCCTTGGCTCATCTGCTGGCATCGAAGCTGTTAGCGCCGGCACCGCCGATATCGCCAGCTCCTCTCGTGGCCTCAACGCCGATGAGCAAGACCTGGGTCTGACGCCTATCGTTATCGCGCACGACGGCATTGCAGTCATCGTGAACGACGACAACCCGGTCGATAATCTCTCGACCGAGCAGCTCCGCGATATTTACGCCGGCAAGATCACCAACTGGAAAGAAGTCGGCGGAGAGGACCTGAAGATTCAGGTTATCAATCGCGACGAGGCGTCCGGTACGCGCGAGGCCTTCCGCACTATCGTGATGGACGGCACGCCGTTTGATCGCCGCTCGGCTGTTCTTTCGGGCACGGGCCAGGTACGCGATGTCGTGTCCCGCTCGCGTGGCGCCATTGGCTACATCTCGCTGGGTTTTGTCGAGAGCCTCAATGCCAAGACCTCGGTTAAGGCCGTTTCGGTCAACCATGTCGAGGCATCCGAGAAGACGGTCGCAAGCGGCGGCTATCCCATCTCGCGTGACCTTTACTTCTTTGTGAAGGGTACGCCTTCGCAGCAGGCGCAGGACTACATTGACTATGTGACGTCCGAAAAGATGGACAAGCAGATTCGCGAGGCGGGCTTTATTCCCGTCACCAATGACGGAAAGGGGAGTGAGTAGCGTGGAAGCACAGGAAATCCCCCAGATTGAGCATGAGGCGCGGACGCCCAAAAAGCGTGAGTTGGCGTTGGTGTCACGCAGCACCTATCTCAAGGAGAAGGCGCTGCAGTGGATCTTCTTTGCCTGTGCATTCTTGGCGGTCGTCACCGTCATCCTGATTTTTGTCTTTACCACGTACTCGGCGCTGCCGGTCTTTACCGACATTGGCCTGGCGGACTTCTTTAGCTTTACATGGGCGCCCTCTGAGGGTCACTACGGCATTATGTCGCTGCTGGCTGGCTCTGGCCTGGTGACGGTCGGTGCGCTCGCCATGGGCGTGCCCCTGGGTGTGGGTACGGCCGTGTATCTGGTCGAGATTGCCAGCAAGCGCGTGCGCAAGCTCATCAGCCCCGCCGTCGACCTGCTGGCGGGCATCCCCTCCATCATCTACGGCTTCTTTGGCATGGTCATCATCCGTCCGTTTATCGCGCAGCTGACCGGCGGTCTTGGCTTTGGCGCGCTGACGGCGTGGTTCGTGCTCGCCATCATGATCGTTCCCACCATCACCACGCTCACCATCGATGCCCTCAATTCCATTCCCATGGGCATTCGCGAGGCATCCTATGCCATGGGTGCCACCAAGTGGCAGACCATCTACAAGGTCGTGCTTCCTGCAGCCAAGCTGGGCATTGTCGATGCTATTGTCTTGGGTATGGGGCGTGCCATCGGTGAGACCATGGCCGTGCTCATGGTCGTGGGCAACGCCCCGGTCATTCCGGATAGCATCTCGAGCCCCATCTCGACGCTCACGAGTCAGATCGCGCTCGACATGAGTTATTCCTCGGGCCTGCACCGCTCGGCTCTGTTTGGCATGGGCGTTGTCTTGTTTATCATCTCCGCTGCACTGGTGGGTATCGTCCGCCTGATTTCCAAGAAGAGGGGGTAGGCTATGTCCGATTCCGTTGACACGAGGGTCGATACGACCTCGTCGCGCGAGCGCATCAAGCGTGCCCTTTCCCATGGCAAGAAGGGCCGCATCAACAAGGACCTCTCCAACAAGATCATGCTCGGCGTGTTTCGCGCCGCGGCCTATATCACCACGCTGGTGCTGATCGCCATCATCGCCTACGTGGTCATCAACGGCCTGCCGCATATTTCGCTCGACTTTATCTTTGGCTGGCCGCAGGGCGTCAACGCCGAGGGCGGCATTTGGCCCACGATCGTCTCGACCATCTACGTGACGGCGCTCGCCATGCTTATCTGCACGCCGGTTGCCGTCCTGGCTGCGGTCTATCTGGCCGAGTACGCCAAGCAGGGCAAGGTCGTCGACATTATTCGCTATGCTGCCGATGCCCTGGCCTCGGTGCCCTCCATTGTTATGGGCCTCTTTGGCTACGCCTTGTTTGTCGAGGCTATGGGTCTGGGCCTTTCGATGGTCTCGGCCGCTTTGGCGCTGGCACTTCTGATGCTCCCCATCGTCATGCGCACCACCGAGGAGGCAATCCGCGCCGTTCCGCGCTATATCCGTTGGGGTGCGTATGGCCTGGGCGCCACCAAGTGGCAGGTCGTCTCCAAGATCGTGCTTCCTTCGGCTTTTGGCCGCATCGCTACCGGCATCGTGCTTGCCATCGGCCGCGCCATCGGCGAGACCGCCGTGGTGCTCTACACCATGGGTCAGGCCATCAACCTGCCTATTTCGCCGCTCGATTCCGGTCGTCCCATGACCGTTCACCTTTATCTGCTTGCCAATGACGGCATCAACATGAACGCAGCCTACGGCACTGCGCTTTTGCTGATGGCGATTATTCTGGCCTTCAACCTGTTTGCGCGTTATCTGTCGCGCAAGCGCCGCTAGTTAAGGAGTCCCATGTCCGTCTATCAGTCCGCTCCCACGCCGGAGCAAGCGGCCATCACGGCCAAGGATTTCAACTTTTGGTACGGTGACTTTCATGCGCTGACGGGGCTCGACCTCAACATCGCCAAAAACGCCATCACCTCGTTTATCGGCCCTTCGGGCTGCGGCAAATCGACGTTTTTGCGCTGCATCAACCGTATGAACGACCTTATCGAGGGCACTCGCGTCGAGGGCACCATGACGCTCGACGGCAACGATATCTATGCCGAGGGCGTCGACCCGGTCGATCTTCGCCGCCGCGTGGGCATGATTTTTCAGCAGCCCAACCCGTTCCCCAAATCCATCTACGAGAATGTCGCTTTTGGCCCTCGTCTGCAGGGCGTGACTAGCAAAAGCGACCTCGATGACATCGTGGAAGAATCGCTCAAGCGCGCCAACCTCTGGAAAGAGGTATCCAATCAGCTCAACAAGGATGGTTTGGCGCTCTCGGGCGGTCAGCAGCAGCGTCTGTGCATCGCGCGTGTGCTTGCGGTGCAGCCCGATGTCCTGCTGATGGACGAGCCCTGCTCCGCCATCGACCCCACGTCCGTCTCTAAGGTCGAGGATCTGATGGCCGAGCTGGCGCCCGAGATGACGATCATCATCGTCACGCATTCTATGCAGCAGGCCGCTCGTATTAGCGACTACACCGCATTTTTCTTGCAGGAAGTTGCCGGCGAGCCCGCCACGCTCGTCGAGTATGGTCAAACCGACGCGATCTTCACCAGCCCGGTGGATTCGCGGACGGAAGACTATATCACCGGCCGCTTTGGCTGATCGGTGCGACTAGTCCCAATCCGATCGGACCTGGTCCGGTGCGTATTCACTGTGCGGGCGGCATGACCGCACCCAACTGATTGGAGTGAACCATGCGTAAACTGTTTTCCCGTCAGCTCATCGAGGCCCGTCACGAGATGCTGAGCATCTACGAGGCCGTCGATCTGGCGCTTCACGACGCCGTGAAGGCCTATGTGACCGATGATCGCAAGCTCGCCACCAAGACCAAGAAGCGCACGCTTTCGATTGACGCTCGCTGCGCCAACTTGGAGGCCGTGTGCTACAACCTGATCGCTACGCAGTCGCCGGTCGCCTCCGACTTCCGCTTGCTGCAGACGATCATCTACGTCGACTTTAACCTGCAGCGCATGACCGATAAGGTTCGCCAGATCTGCCGCGCCACGCGCCACATGGTCAAGGCCGACATCTCGCTGCCCCAGGAACTCGTCGGTACGGTTGAGGCCGAGGCCGAAGCTGTTTACCAGGTGCTGGGTTCGTCGCTTTCCGCGCTCGTCACCAACGACATGTCCATCATCTGCAACCTGGCCGTCGAGGACGAGCCGGTGCACGCGGCCTATGAGAAGTTCTTCCGTACTTTCAACCGCATGGACGCGGGCGATTTTATGGACGACGACAGCAACTATGACGACCTGCGTCGCGCCATCATGGTCTCGCGCTACCTCGATCGTATCGCCTCGATTTCGATCGATGCCGCCTGCCGTCTGACCTTCCTTTTGACCGGACAGCGTATGACTGCCGGCGATATCGCCCGTACGGATGAGGATGAGCTTGAGAGCATGCGCGTGCCTTCGGGCGAGGGTGTCATCATGAGGCCCGCCGTGGATGCGGGCTATGTTGCCAAGGTGCCTGCTAACGAGGTGAGCGAGGGTCTTCGCTACCTGCTCGAGCACCTCGAGGACGAGGACGACACCGAGGATGATGAGGAGTAGGGCAGCTCCGTTCGTCGAAAGATTGTAAATACCTAAGTGAGCGCGGCCTTGCACATGCGAGGCCGCGCTCTTGCGTTAGCATGAGACTACTTGTATGGCTGTTAGCGGAGGCGATTGACAATGGATAACTATTTGGACTTGATGCGCGCTCGCCGCGAGCAGATTCTGGAGCGTTTTTATGCGGCGCTCGATCGCGCGGGCCGTCCCCACGATGCCGCGCGCCTGATTGCCGTCTCCAAGACTGTTGGCGTCGATGAGACCGTTGCCGCTATTCAGGCGGGGTATCGCCATTTTGCCGAGAACCGCCCGCAGGAGCTCGTTCGCAAGCTTGCGGGCCTCGCGGAGCATCCGGAGCTACCCGAGGTGCGCTTCGATATGATCGGCAACCTGCAGACCAACAAGATCAATGCGGTTCTGGGCTCGGCCGAGCTGATTCATTCGGTAAGCTCGCTGCATTTGGCTCAGGCTATCTCGAGCCGTGCGGTCCGCAAGATTGAGGCGGGCGAGCTCTCCGGCCCCCAGCGCGTGCTGCTCGAGGTCAATGTGAGCGGCGAGGAGTCCAAGGGCGGCTTTTCGCCCGACGAGGTTCGAGACGCCGCGGGTGAGCTTGCGGAGCTTGAGGGAATTTGTGTGCAGGGCCTTATGACTATGGCGCCACGGGGGAATAAGGATGTGGCGCGCCGCACTTTTGCCGGACTTCGCGAGCTAAGGGATGAGCTTGAGGCGACGCACTCCGATCTGAGCCTGCCCGAACTTTCCTGCGGCATGAGCGAGGACTTTGAGCCTGCCCTTGAGGAAGGCTCTACGCTCGTTCGCCTGGGCAGGGTAGTATTTAGCCCGGAGTTTGCAGTAAAATAAGGCTCTGAAGTGCGCACTGATTATCAGAGCGCCTGCACTAAACCGCGAGAGGACACAACCATGGGCTTCCTTGACGAGATTAAAAATAAGATGCACCTGGGCGGCCAGCAGGGTTACGACCAGGGTTATGGTCAGGACGACGACTACGGCTACGATGATGGCTATGACGACGGCTACCAGAACAACGGTTACAGCGGTGCCTCGGGCGAGGGCTTCTACACCCAGGATGAGCCGAGCAACGGCCTGCTGGGTCAGACGCGCCGCGGCGAGGCCGAGTCGGTGGCCGTGTACACGCGCTCCGGTCAGCTGGTCGGCGACGATTCTCGCCATGCTACGACCTACAACCCGCCATCGCGCTCGCAGGAGACGGTTGCGGGCGGTTATCGTCCCGGTGCCTACGACACGCCGTCGAGCTACGCCGAGAGCACGCGTGCCCGCGCTGCTGCCCCCGCGCCTGCTCCCTCACCGAGCGATGCCTCGGCGTATGCGAGCAACATCATCAACGCTACGCCGCAGCTGCCGGCTTATGTCCTGCGCCCCGAGAGCTATGACGACGTGGAGACCGTCGTGCGCCGCGTGCGCACCAAGCAGCCTGTCGCGCTGATTTTTGTGGGCGTTCGTACTGAGGTCGCCAAGCGCGTCCTGGACTTCTCTTACGGCTTTGCCTGCGGCTTGGGTGCCACCGTCAAAGAGGTGGGCGATCGCGTGTTTATGGTGCTGCCCGCCGGTTGCGAGGTCAAGGATTCGGACCTCAAAAAGCTCCGTGCCGACGGCTACCTTAAGTAAAGACAAGACGAGGAGATTCTCATCAACATCTACACCATTGTCCAGTTGGTCAATACGCTGTTCAACTTCTACTCTACGCTCATCGTGGTCTACTGCCTTATGACGTGGATCCCTATGAAACAGGGCGGATTGCTACAGGATATCGCCGCCGTCCTCGATAGCGTGTGCGGCCCGTGGCTCAATTTGTTCCGCCGGTTTATCCCGCCCATGGGAGGCGTCGATTTTTCACCGGTCGTTGCGATTATTGCGTTGCAGTTGGTGCAGAAGCTGGTTCTGCAACTTCTTATAGGTATACTCATATAAAACTGGCTTAGTAACTCACGTCGGGCGCACGGCGCCAAGGCGAAGATAAAGGAGAACTTGTTATGGCTATTACCCCTGCTGACATTCAGGCTCAGACCTTCTCTGAGGCCAAGCGCGGCTACGATCCCGCCGAGGTCGATGTCTTCCTGGAGACCCTGTCCTCTGAGGTCGACGCCATGCTCGCCAAGATCGTCGATCTTAAGGGTCGTCTGACCGCCACCGAGCAGCAGCTCGCCGACACGCAGGCCCAGCTTGCTCAGGCTCAGGATGCTGCTGCGCAGGCCGTTCCCGCCGCCCCTGTGGCCGCTCCCGCACCCGACTTCTCCGCTCAGGAGCGCCAGATTTCCGCTGCCCTGATTGCTGCCCAGCAGACCGCCGAGGGCATCGTCAACGACGCCAACGAGAACGCTGACCGCATCCGCAACGAGGCCGACGCCAAGGCCCGCGAGGTCATCCGCCAGGCCCTGACCGAGAAGCAGGCCGAGCTTGAGGAGATCGACCGTCTTAAGGCTTCCCGTGAGGAGTTCAAGGCCGAGTACCTCAAGCTCATCCAGCACTTCATGGACGATGCTCAGAACTCCTTCCCGTCCGATCTCATGGCCTCCACGCCGGTTGGTTCCGCCGCTTCTCCGGCTGTGACCGTTCCTGCTGCCGAGCCGCTGCCCGTCGCCGAGCCGGTTATCCCCGTTGCCGATCCCTTCGCACCGATCGACAACTTCGCCGCCGACGACCTGGACTAATATCCAGCTATCATGTAGCGCCTAGAAAGGGCCCGCAGCTTGCGGGTCCTTTTTTGTGGCTGTGTGCAGTCTGCAAAATAAAACGCCGAGTCCTGCGTTTGAGGGCACAGGACTCGGCGAAGGGCGCATGGTCAAAGGTGGATTTTAAGGCATGTCCCAAAAATCTACTTGAGGAGGAAGTCGGGGAGGGGAATGGTGCGGGCCTCGCGATGCTCAGGATCGGCGATATGGTCGGCAGGATAGCCGCAGACGAGCATGTGATAGGGATAGGTGCCCTCGGGCAGGCTGAACTGCTCACAGGCCACCTCGGGCTTAAAATGGCACACCCAGCACGTACCCAGGCCCTGCTCCTCGGCCTCCATCATCATCTGATCGCAAACAATCGAGGTGTCGATGGCACTGGAGTTCATCTGGTCATAAGGGCGCACCCAAGCATCGTCGGTAACGCTGCAGATAAGAAAGATAAGCGGAGCCCCAAAGATAGACCCATCACGAGCAAATCGAGGCTGACAAGCAGCAGCCTTCTCCAGAAGCTCCGGAGTATCAAGCACCATCACGCGGGTTGGATGATTATTACAAGCAGAAGGAGCAATACGCCCAGCCTCAACAATGGCATCCACCACAGCCTGCTCCACAGGACGGTCCTCAAACAAACGACAAGAATACCGAGACCGAGCCAGATCCAAATAAGACATACAAGCCCTCCTACAATTAAAAATCAAACAAACCCAAAGTAACCCAAAGAGTACCCAAAGCAGCAATCAGCCAAACGCTCATCAAGGGCTAAAGTGTCCGAACGGGTACCAAAGGTCCCTTCAGCCAAGCCCCCATTGCGCTAAAACTATCAGCCAAAGTTCCAATGGTGGTACGTAAGGCGAAGGCCCGACACCTATTTACTTTCGAACGACTCTGCCGTGCAGCCGGAGTGAGAAAGCAAATAGGTGCCGGGCCTTCGCCGGTGGGATGCGTACCGCTAATTAACTGTTCTTCATGACAATCGAATCCACGACATCGGCCACATTCTCACAGCAGTCAGCGCAGTACTCCAGGAAGGCGTAAACGTCACGCCAGGCGATGACCTCGAGCGGGTCCTTGCCGTTGACGTGCAGGTTGCGCATAGCGTTGATGTAGAGCTCGTCGGCCTCGGACTCAATCGTGTTGATCTGGATGACGAGTTCGCGCAGGGTCTTGGACTTGCGGTAGTTGGGCAGCTCGACCATCAGGTCCTTCATGGCGCGGCAGGCGTCGGTCACCTTGTGGGCGATCACGATGGCATCGGGATGGATGCTCTGGATGTTGGTGAAGTAGACGCGCTGCACGACGCCCTCGATACGATCGAGCACGGTGTCGAGCGAGCAGCTCATCAGGTCCAGGTCCTCGCGCTCAAGCGGGGTGATAAAGGCCGTGAGCAGAGCGTCCTCAAGCTCATGGTGCTTCTTATCGGCCGCATGCTCGATCGCGTGCATCTTGTTGAGCATATCGTGAATCCTTGCGGGATCGAAGTTCTCGAAAATCTTGGTGAGTAGCTCAGCGGCCTGGACGGCAAGGTCGGCGCAGGCGACGTAGTTGTCGAAGTAGAACGAATCGGGTTTCTTTGCCATGAGTGGGTCCTTTCGAGGCGAAGTCGGGTGGGCGAGGTATTACGGTCCGGATGGACGCTCGGTTTGACTAGATGAACATCATGAACAGCTTGGCCATGACAAAGCTGATGAGTCCGCAGGCGGGGAAGGTGAAGAACCAGGTGAACATCATGTCCTTGACCACGCCGAAGTTGATGGCCGAAAGGCGCTTGACGGCACCGACGCCCATGATGGCGCAGGTCTTGATGTGGGTGGAGGACACGGGGATACCGGTAAGGGTGGCAAGCAGCAGATTCGCGGCGCCCGCGAGGTCGGCGGAGAATCCCTGATACTTCTCGAGCTTGACCATGCTCTGGCCGACGGACTTGATGATGCGCTCGCCGCCCACGCTGGTGCCGATGCCCATGGTGGCCGAGCACAGCAGCATAATCCAGATGGGGATGCCGGCATCGCCGACGCTCGTCTGGCCGTTGGCGAAGGCCACGCCTAAAAAGAGCACGCCGATGAACTTCTGTCCATCCTGCGCGCCATGCATAAAGCTCATGGCCGCGGCACTCGCGATCTGAGCGTATTTAAAGAAGACATTGGCACGTCGCCTATTGGCGGCGGCAAACAGAATCGAGACGAGTTTGCACAGGATCCAGCCCATGACAAAGCCCAGGCCGATGGAGAGCGCCAGGCCGTAGATGACCTTCATCCACTCGTGGACGTTGACGCTGTTCGCGCCGCCGAGGGCGATAGCGGCACCGGTCAGGCCGGCGATAAGGCTGTGGCTTTGCGAGGTGGGGATACCAAAACGCGATGCCGTGGCACCGTAGACGACGATGGAGAACAGAGCAGCGCAGAGGCACGCAAGCGCCATGGTGCTGTTTCCGCCAAAGTCGACGATATGTGAGATGGTGTTGGCGACGCTCGCGTTAAAGTGCGTCATGATGAGCACGCCCAAGAAGTTGAATGCGGCGCTCATGAGAATGGCGGCGCGGGCGGGCATGCAACGCGTAGTGACACAGGTCGCGATGGCGTTGGGCGCGTCGGTCCATCCGTTGACGAAGATGGCGCCGAGCGCGAGAATCACGGTGACGGCAAGGACTGGGTTCGACACAATTTGGCCGAGGAAGGTTGAGAACGTTACGTCCATATATGGGCTTTCTCGAAGTTTGCAGACACGTTACAAAAACATGATAAATCGTATCACCTCCTGCGGGTTTCTTTACCGAGTTCTGATGGGAGAAGTGAATTTTTTGGCACTAAAATTGAATATTTGCCCTGTTGACCGCGGGTATTCTTTTTGCTAACACGCCATGAGGACACGCGTGCGCGCCCCAACACCCCAAAACCACAGTCTGTTCGCTTTACAACATGCAAACACGCGTTCGATAATAGGGGGCATGGAATATCGACAGACAGACGGCAAAACTCGGCGCGTGCACAAGCAGTATGTGGACGTCGTGGCTCGCATCCTCGCGGGCGGACAGGTCGTGCCGGTCACCGTCTGCTGGGTCGACGGCCGTTGTTTTACGATTGACGAAATTATCTCGACAACCGGGTTTGGCTTAACGGTCCACGGCATCCGTACGTCAACGTATAAGGTGCGTTTTGGCGGGCACGCGACCGAGTTGTATCTGGAGGACCAGACGCGCGAGCGGGCGGACGGCTCGCAGGCGCACGTGATGCGTTGGTGGGTCTGGGCCTTTGATCGTACGCTTGAGGGCGAGCGCCGTAGGTAAGGACGTGCGGCATTCGGGTACAATGGCAGGAATCTTGTCACCTACGGCGCTGTCGTGCGCTTTTTGAAAGGACGAAGTATGAACGATATCCAGGGCTATCAGAACGGCCCCATCGAGACCGGCGCAAGCCGCGCCAAGGAGATGTCGCCGCGCGCGTACAATCTTGCCATGTCTGCCCTCATCTTCTTGGGCTTTTGCGCCATGGGCGCCGGTGCTTACTTTACGAGCACCATGGCGTTTGCCCGCATGATGATGAGCGGGGCCGCCCTGCCACTGGTCTTTGGCTCGTTTATCCTGACTATTGTCGGCATCGTCATGATGTCTGCTGCCGCCAGCAAGCAGTCCGTGGGCCTGTCGCTCGCGGGTTACGTGATCTTTGCGAGCACCTTTGGCCTGACCGCGTCGTTTGGCCTTGCAAACTACGACCTGCCCACCATCAACACCGCCTTTATCGCCACCGCTGCCATCACCTTTGTCTTCGGTGCGCTGGGCGTGACCTTCCCCAAGTTCTTCCAGCGTGTGTACGGCATCGGTTTTGGCATCCTGCTTGCCACGATTCTGGTCGAGATCGTGCTGATGTTCATGGGCGTCTCGCAGTCCATCACCGATCTGATCGTGATCGTGGTGTTCGCCGGGTTTATTGGCTACGACACCTATGCTGCCACGACGGTGCCGCCCACGCTGCCCAATGCGGTGCTCATGGCGTCCAATCTGTTCGTGGACATTATCAACGTGTTCCTGCGCATCCTGAACATTCTCGGTCGTCGCGACTAGCGTGGCGTTGCGACGCTTCCTGCCGGACACGGTAAAACGATACGAAAGGCGGTCCTTCGGGGCCGTCTTTTTTGTGCGTGGCGGGGTATCATGGATGGGAAAAAGCCGATAGCGGCAGCGACAGGAAAGGTGGCCACGTATGGCAGATGTCGACAACAGGAACCGTAACCGCAGGTCTAACCGAGCGGGTCAGCCCAATCCCAAGCGCGAGGCGCGTGCCAAGGCCGCCGAGCGCCATGTGGCGGCTGTGTCCGAGGCCTGCGCCAAGGACATCGAGCGTTCGCTTGCCGGCGTACGCGAGTTCGATGGTATGCCTGCCGGTTTTGTCGCGGCGATGAAGGCCAAGGCCCAGAAGGCGGCGGCTGCTGAGGAGCAGGCTGCCGAGGCTGTGGAGGCCGATGCTGCCGAGGCTGACGCTGCCGAGGTAGAGGCTGCCGAGGTGGAGACCGCGGTCGAGCCCGAGGTGGCGCTCGAGTCCACCGAGTTGGCCGACGAGGCTGAGTCCGCGCCCGCGGAGGAGGCTGCTCCGGCCCTGCCCGAGGTCACTGTGCTTGATGCCTCCGCCACGCAGGCAATCCTCGATAACGGCCGCGGCTATGCGCAGTTCTGCGATATGGCTGTGCTTGCCTTTGCCTCGTTTACCAATCCGGGCGGCGGCTATATCCAGGGTTACCTGGGCCAGGAGGCGACGCTCTGCGCCGATTCGTACCTGTACAACGTACTCGACAAGCAGCGTAAGTGGTACGGTGAGAACCGTCGCCGCAACATCAACTGCGAGCTGTACCGCAACCGTGCGCTGGTGGTGCCCGCGGTGCGCTTCGATCGCAACCATGTGCACGCCTATGCCGACGTAATCGTGGCCGCCGCGCCCAACGCCAAGCGTGCCCGCCAGGAGTATCGCGTGAGCGACGATGCCTTGCTTGACGCTCTGCGCGATCGCATCCGCTTTGCGCTTGCCATTTGCGACGAGCTGGGTCGCGAGAAGCTCGTACTGGGTGCTTGGGGTTGCGACAATAACGGCTTTGACGCCGAGGCCGTGGCAGAGCTCTTCTGCGAGGAGCTCGCATCGGGCGACTTTAAGGTCAAGCAGGTGTTCTTTGCCGTGCCTTCTACGCGCTGGGATGAGGATTTTGCCAAGTTCGAGCACGTGCTGGCAAACTTCCCCGAGCGCAACGAGGAGTCCTATGCCCAGGTTGCCGCACGCGCTGCGGCCGCCCGTGCCACCGAGCAGGCTCAGGCCGCTGCCGAGGACGACGAGGACGATGACGATTGGCGCAAATACTTGTAAACGGTGCGCGTGATGCGACATGCCGAGCCGACGGGGCTGCTCCCGTCGGCTTTTTATTGAGTGAGGAGCTTACGATGAAAAACGTTCTGTGCTTTGGTGACAGCAATACCTATGGCTATGATCCGGCGGGTATGCGCGATGGCACCGCGGTGCGCTATGCGCAGGATGTGCGCTGGTGCGGTGTGGCGCAGCGTGACCTGGGCGAGGGCTGGCATGTGATTGAGGAGGGGCTCAACGGCCGCACGACGGTGCGCGACGATATGTGCCATCTGGACACTAACCTCAACGGTATTCGCGCGCTTCCGATGCTGCTCGAGGCCCATAAGCCGCTGGACGCCATTGTGATCATGCTGGGCACCAACGACTGTAAGACGGTCTTTAACGTGACGGCTTCCGATATCGCCCGTGGCGCCATGGCGCTGATTCGCACCGTCCGCGCGTTTCCGTGGACCGACGCTGCGCCTTGTCCGCGCATTCTGCTGATGGCTCCTATCAAGATCAAGCCGCAGATCGCCGATGTATATATGACCGATTTTGACAAGCATTCCGTCGAGGCCTCGGAGCATTTTGTCGAGTACTACGCGCACGTGGCCGAGCAGTTTGACTGCGATTTTTTGAATGCCGCCGAGTTTGCCGAGCCGGGCGATATCGATTATCTGCACATGATGCCCGAAAGCCACGAGAGCCTGGGCCACGCCGTGGCAGCCAAACTCCAAGAGATGCTCGGAGAGTAGCGCGATCCAAAGCACCACAAAGGTACCTTTGCGGTGGCTCGGGTCGTTTGTTTGTCTTGATCTGTAACAGTTGTAAGGCCGAAAACGGGCTAGATGTTACAGATTGAGATTATTTAGGTCGATATCGGTCGTTTGTCTTGATCCGTAACATCTTGAGTCGATTTTGCCGAGTTACTGTTACAGATCGAGATTATCTTCTCAGCGGAATTTGAATATCTCGATCTGTAACAGGTGGGCCGAAAAATGGGCTCTAACTGTTACAGATCGAGATGTTTGTGGGAACCACCGCAAAGGTGCCTGTCCCCTTTGCGGTGGTTTTGGGCTGCAAATCTTAATACTGCCACAACTAACGGCGTGCCATCTACCTGCGGCTTTGCGGGTGAATATCCTAACTTATCCCAAGCGCGTCGAAGGTGGCGCGGACGACCTGCTCGGCGGTGGGGCGGATATAGTGCCGTCCCGACACGCCGGGGAGGGCGTGGCCCATCAGCATCTCTATGAGGTCCCACGGCAGGCGAAGCTCGACCTCCGCTATCGTACGCCACGAGTTGCGCAGGTTCGACCACGGGATGTGCTCGATGCCGCGGGCGGCGCAGAGTTTCCGCCAGCGGTCGTTGCAAATGCTCCGGTTCATGGGCAGTCCGTCGCCCCGGTCGCACATCCACTCGCGGCCCTCGGCGGCGCGCGAGGCCGCTATCTCGACGAGGCGGTCGGCGGCCTGCGGTAGGATCACGAC
>UQTD01000016.1 GCA_900543845.1 uncultured Collinsella sp. | reverse complement strand
CGCCCTGAGGAACGAGGTCGAGGCCGCGGCGGAGGCCCGGGCGGACCTGCTCTCCGAGTACAGGGCCGCCGTGGATGCCAGCCCGATCGCCGCGGAGGTGGCCGCCCTCCAGTCGATCAAGGGCTGCGCCTTCGCGCTGGCCGCAGCCTTCTCGGCCGAGGTCGGCGACTTCACGAGGTTCCGTTCCGGAAGGCAGGTCACGGCCTATTTCGGCCTCGCGCCGAGTCAGAGGTCGAGTGGCGACTCCGTGCGGCTCGGAGGCATCAGCGGTGCGGGCAACGCGCTCGTCAGGAAGCTGGCCGTTGAGGGTTCATGGTGCTACGCCGCGGCACGGCACCAGCCGAAGCTCATGCCGAGGGACACGGGCGTGCCCCTCGAGATAAGGATGCACGGGAGGAAGGGGTCCGAGCGGCTCCTGCGGCGGCGCGAGGAGATGCTCGCCCGCGGCATGCCCGCGGCGAAGGCCAACGCGGCCACCGCGGCCGAGCTCGTGAGGTGGCTCTGGGCCCTCGGCATGATGTGCCGGGAGGGCGCGGAATAGACATAGCCCCCGTCCCGGCGAGCCGGGCGGCCTTCGGGGATACCCCCTATTTCGCTGTGCGCGCGGAGCCCTCCGCATGCGCCTCGACAGACTTGGGGAACCCCGCCGAAGGAATGGAGTGCGGGCCGACAGAACGGTATCCGCGGATATGAGACTGAGCCGAAGGCGTCGATGACATGCCGGGGGCGGACCGGGACGGGTTAACGGCAGGCCCCGCCGACCGATTGCAAGCGGTCGGCGGGGCCATTGTGGCTGTTGACAGCGGATTGGGTCATATGAGCGAACCATCTGCCGGCCTTTATGGGCGAATCTACTTCGACTTGATGGCGGGAGACGAGAAACAGGGCATCTATATCGTCGACCAGCCGGAGGACCAGATATCGCAGACCGCAATCCGCAAGGATGTCATCAGAGCCTTTTCCGAGATGCGGCAGAAGAGACAGGTCATTATCGTCACGCATAACCCTCAGTTCGTCGTGAACCTCGATGCGGATAACGTCATCGCGCTGGGAAGGGATAAGGCGAAGAAGATCACAGTCAAGAGCGGTGCGCTCGAATACGAATGCAAGGATTATTCAATTCTCGGAATCGTCGCCGATACGGTGGAAGGAGGAGCTGATGTCGTCAAAAGACGCCTCAAACGCTATAGAGCGCAGGACGCTTCGCGTCATTCTCAGCAACGGGAGGATAGCATTTGAAGGGGTGGAAGGTTTCTCAATCGACTTGAAGAACCCCGAGCTGAAAGTGGGAAACCTGTATAATGCGGTATTCTCCACGGTTGGGGTTCCGACGAGCTTTACGGTTACGGTGTCGCCTGAGGTGGAAAAGGATTCAAAGGCGCTAGGCTACTACAAAGACCTCAAAGAGCTGATTGAAATCGCCTCCATGAAAATCAACGCTTCCCTAAGATATTCCGATGGCGATGAGGGGGTTGATTCCTAGTTCGGTTTGGACGACATCTAGAGGGCGCTTGCCGGTATAAAAGAGGTTGGCCGTGGATGGATCTGTCGACGATAGCCACGGTGGATTTGATGGTCCGTTATACTTGCCGCTCCGAGCGGAGGGTGTAAGCGACGGCGCGTTAGGTGATGCTCTTGGGGTTGTTAATGTATATGAAACGTCGGAGGAGATTGACGGCCCGTTTCCTTTGATTGGCGTTGCGACAAGCGTTTTGGCCGTTTCGTATCATAGATTTCGTCAGAAGGGGAGGGGTTGATGGCAAGGCCTCCGCAAAGATCGAGGAGCCACGAGATAGACTCGAGGGCTTGCAGCATCATTTCGGGGCTGATGCCCTTTGAAAGCTGGGTCATTCGAGATCTGACGGAACGGGATTTCGGAATTGATATAATTGCCGAACGTTTCGACGGGGGCGACGCGACCAGCGAGCTACTAGCTATTCAAGTAAAGGGGACCGAAAAACCAATAGACGATAGCCAGGTTATTTCTTTCCAGCTTGAAACAAAGACCCTGCTGTATGCCGAGATGCTGGCCATCCCGTTCCTACTGTTTCGTTGCTCTATCGCCGACTCAGGTTCGTGCTATTTTGTGTGGCTGCAAGAGTACATTCGCATTCGTCTTAACTTCGAGAATCCGGCCTGGAGACATCAGAAGTCGAACACCGTCCATATCCCACCGAGAAATCGTCTTGGGGAAGAAAGCGCGGATGCTCGCCTAGTCCGCATCGCGCAGTTTCCAAAACTGAAAGAGTCATGGGCTGGCTACTACATCTGTCTGTCCGAACTGATGTACGACCTCCCTCGCCACATAGAGGAAGATTGTCTTGATGTGCGCTATGTGACTGACGTCGTCGCCCCGGCGGTTGAGAGGCTTGAGAGGGCGAGTGGGATGACGGGGTCGATTCCCGATGATCTCATTCCTGAGGAGCTGGCATCCGCGGCGGAGCTAGGGAAGCGTATCTTGGCCGGGGAATGTGATGAGGGGCTCGGTCGCTCCTTCTTCGATTTTATATGCCAATGCAGTGCTGTTCGCAACTCCGTTGACATGGTTGCCCTTAGATTTGACGACCGGTATATGCGGATTCTGTTCGAGACTGAAGGGGTCGCATGCTATTAGGTGCGTTGTGCCCCGCGCATCGAGTGAATGTACGCGACAGGCTTGGACGGCGGCTTCCGGACGAGCTTAAAGCTCCATCTACTTTGTGCTCGTTTCAGCTTGAGGGCGTACATCGCCCTATTAGGAGCTGGGGAGAAGCACGGCAGCCACCTGGAGGACACGCCATGGACGTGATGAGAGGCATGTGTTTCCGACGTGCCCCTAGGTGATTTGTGCGAGTGGTATCCGGGCAATGTATTTTTGTTTCGATTACAGTTCGACGGGGCGCCTTCCTCCCACAATAAATGTAATGTACACATAGTAGTCTTCGAGCTTGAAGTATTTTCCGTTCGCCATGGCAAACTCCCGCAGCTTTGAGTTGCAGGCAGCATCCCAAGAGTAGACCTCGAACTTCCACCCGCGTTCAGTCAGCCTCATCGCGTCTGCCAAAAAGCCTTTACCGGAATTAATGCCCGCACCGTCACCGGTTAGCAGGGCGATGGTGCCTGGCTCCTGGACATCGTAGCCCAACCTGAGCAGGTCCGTCTGAAGTGCGAAGTCGGTTGTGTCCGCCTCGCCACTCGACTCGCTGCGAGGAATCAGTGTGGTTTCGATTCCAAGTCTTTCAACCGCATCCCAAAGAGCGTCATCTCCCGGAGGGATGCTTCCGGCAAGATAGACCTTGTCGATAATCCTGCCGCGAGAGACGAGGTTCAACAGGCCTTTGAAGTAGGTGCGATACCTTCCGCGATCGACATCGGGCTCTTTGACGGGCAGTACGCTATTGAGTCCAGCGTATTGAATGTTTGAGTTGTCCCAGAAGATGTACATGAGTAATCCTTTCGATTTGGAAGAGCTATGCGATCGAAAACGGGGAGCAGCGACTGCCGAAAGCTGATCATCTCGCACAGGCGTCAGCACGACATTCGGGCTTTCGGATCCTAGGGAGTGGATGGCCGGGACGGCGATTCCGGTTCAGAGCCAGAGAAGAAGAGGTGAAGGTTTGAGCCCCGGTGGAGGGAATTAGTACCTTCCCGGGCGTAGCGCCACGTCTCCTCCACGGTATCGCCCGGAACCTTTACGTCCCCGCTTCGGAGCAGATTGATGAAACCCTCGGGGTCGTTCCGGTATTTCTTGCCGAAGGCTGCGGAAAGCTGCCTCTTCTCGTCATCGCTGAATTCGCGTACGGAGCCGTAGAGCGCATGCTCGAGGTTACGGGACATGAAGTAGACTCTGTAGGGGACCGCGTGTTTTCTGTGCTTGAGCTCGCGCGTGCCCGCGAGCTCAAGCAGCGCAGCAGACTTTCTCTCGTTTCTGTCTACCACCCTAGCGGTGTCCCGGGCGGTGATAGAGTCGCGGCCATAGGCGAATCCATCGCAGTCCCCCTCGACGATGCACTCGTTCGGTATGAAGGCGCCGTCCAGGTCGACGATGTGGATGATCCGGTCGAGGTCGGTCCATTCGTATTCGTGCCGCGACGCGATGCGGTCGACGACGAACTGGCGCACGGTGTCGCGCACCCTGTCCTTGACGGTGAAGGAGGCCTCCCATGAGAACGGTCGCACCGTGGTAACGTCGCAGTGGAAGGCGAGCGCCCTCGCCTCGGGCAGTGCACCGTTTGCAGTGAAGTCGAGCGCGGCCTGCATGGGCTCGAGGAGCGCGTTTTCATCGCTCGGCCCCTCCACGAGAATCAGGACGACCCGCTTCTCCCTTGCCATGGTCACTCGCCTCCCATGGAGGACAGAAGGGAGTCGAAGTCGAGGGTCTGGGGGCTTCCAGCCTCAAGGAGGGCGGAGCCTATCGCGGAGGTTCTGGTCGGCTCGTACAGCTGTTCCTTCTGGCCCCCGAGGTTGATGGCTCTCAGGTATTGGTTCCTGAGGTTGTTCGAGGGGGCCATGCCCCGGAACCCGATGTAGCGGTTGTTGGGGTTGGAGGTCGAGAAGACGAGGCATCCGACCGGGAGACATTCGAGCGCTCGCAGGTTGTGAGCGGTGAAGATGAGCTGGCCCTTGCCCTGCTCGGTCACGACTTCGAGGAGCTCGCCGAGCAGGAACTCGAACACTCCGGAGTCGATCTCGTCAACGACGAGACAGGCGCTGTCGTCATTGAAGACGTTTATCAGCCAACCGAGCATCGATGCGATCTTCTTGATTCCTTCCGATTCTGTTCTGAAGGGGACGCGTACCCCCTGCCGGCATGATAGGAGCTCGACGCGCTCGCCCGGTGTGCCGTCTTCCATCGTTTCGCCGTGGAGGGTGTTCACTTGGATGCTGAGTCCCGGAACGATTGCCCCAAGCGCGCAGTTGATGGTCTCGACGGTCTTGCGGACCGAGTCGCAGACTTCTGAGGGGAGGACCGTTGTCTGATCGATAGGGAGTGACACGTCGCGGATGACAGGGGCCTTTCCGGCCTCCTCGGGTGACCATCCGCCTGTGCTGCTGCCCGGGGAGGCGAGGAGGAAGATGTTGAACGCCAGCGCCGCGCTTCGGCGCGTGTCACAGACCCTCATCTTATCGTCGGCGAACCTGTTCAGGAGCGTCGTGGAGTCCATGAGTGGAACCAATACGCTCTCGTACGCCGTCCTCGCCGCCTCGGATAGGGAGTTATTTCCGAGGCGCTCGAGATAGGACTTTCTCGCGGCGACCGCGAAGGCGACCATGGCGTTCGAGAACAGCTTCGAGGAGCCCTGCAGGTCGGGGGAGCGCCGTGCGACGGTGAGGTCGAGGTCGGCCTCCCTTCCGGCGAGGTTTCTGAGTGCCCGCCACCTGTTGACGGGCTTCAGGTTCTGGCTGTCCTCGGTATCGGCCGCATCGTAGGCGGCGAGCCTTCTCTTGACGAGCCCCTCGGCGCGGACGGAGAGGTCCTCGGAGAGGAGGCGCGGTCTGTCGTCGAGCCTGTCGAAGGAGAACGAGTAGCACACTGTGAAGGGCTTCCCGGCCGCTACGGTGTCGCCGAGCCCGCCTACGAAGCCGAGCGAGGAAGGGGAACCCTCCGTCACCTCGACCTCGATGCTGATTTTGGCGCACTCGGCAGAGGGGCCGATCAGATCGACGCTTTCACGGTCGAGCGGAAAGCCGCACATCAAATCCTGGACTCGCGCGAGGGATTCGACGACGGCGGTCTTGCCCGATCCGTTCTGACCGTATATTCCCATCACGCTGGAACCGAAGGGGCTGTCCTTGAAGCCGATCGTGCCGTTAGCAACGTTTTTCACGTTTGAGAGCTCTATGGAGCGAATACGGATCATGGTGCCCTCCTTGAACACATTTTATATTACTATATATCGAATAATCGATATAAAATCAAGATAACAATTATTAAGAATGGAAATGAGATCAACCAATAATTAAAACAAATTTGCATTCAAGCTATTATTTTTACTTGATTTAAGGCGGAGTGGAATGTGGGCGCGCAAGGAGATGCGGAATCGATGAGAGCCTCAAAAAAAATTACTGCAGTGTTATCATCTTTCATCCTCTCTATTCTTCCATTTCTGATTCTATGGGCGGCTTGGTCAGTCCTCCCTGATACAATTCCCGCTCATTGGAGTGGGGGTGTGGTTGATCGATGGGGTAATAAGCTTGAATTGCTGGTTGTTCCGCTGTTTTCTCTGATTGGTTCTATTGCAATTTCTGTGTACCTTATTGTTTCCACGCGGCGAAGAGAGTTCGCGGATTTCTCTGTTCGAATGCGACGGGACTTTGTTGCGTGCTATATTTCTAGTCTTCTTTTATCGACAACCTGCTCAGTGATAATTGCCGTTTGGGTTCAGTTGATTCTTACGCAAAACACTGCGGTTGATGGGGGGCTTGGACTATCGATCCTGTATTCCCTTCCCGGGCTATATGTGATCTTGTGCGCTTTGCCGCCTTTTTATGCGAGCGGCGAGAGCAAAAAGGCAGAGCGCCTGATAACAGTTCTTATTGGCGGCGCGGAGATTGTTCTTTGTGGAATAGTGCTTGAAGGTTCGGCTGCCTCTTATGCGATGATTGGACTGATGATTCTGTTCTGTGCGTTTGAGATTGTGTCACAGGTAAGGGATAGCCGGTCCTTATGAGTTGAATTACGCGCGTGCGGATATAAAGGTTGGCATGTTAAGCTGGTCGTTTTCTCGTTCTGGGACATTTGCAGTAGGATGAGTGGGACTAGGCGCGCTGCGGTGTGATGGTGACGGTTGAGACTTGTATCGCTGCAAATCCGCTGATGCACATTTTGCTATTGGGCTTGAAGGTGGGACCGACAGGCCTTTGTTTGGGATGTTCTGGTCGTCCAACGCGTGTTGCACGGCTTTATATTGTTACGCTCGTTCGGCGCTTCGTTGGAGCATTTCCGGGTTTGTCGGCATCATAACTTGGACAAGTGACACGCTTGCCGGGACGGTTGTAACGCCGCGCCGGTTCCGTGTGCTCCTTCGTTGTTGGCCTGTCCAGCCGGGGGCGGATTCGGCCTCATGTTGTGGCGCACGGCCTTCAGGGGCTTCCCCTGGCGAGTTATGTTCGTCCGTATGGGTAAGGGTCGGGTTGAGCTGACAATCCCGTGTTGGAAGGGGCTTACACCACGCGCGCGATGACAGAGATTGAGTGGCTGGGCGGCCGTGTGACGAAGGTGCCGGAGCTCGCCATGGGCGAACCGCCGGACCTCGACCGCGTCTTCTGCATCCTTTACGAGGGGCAGCCGAGGGTCTGCCGCGTCGCGGGGGAGCTAGGGGTCCCCGTGTCGGCGGTGAACGCGGCCGCTGCGTGGGAATTCGGGATGGGGGCGGGTTCCGAAACGCCTGTGGAGGGGAGAACCCCGTTGGGCGGGGACTATTCGTGATGCTTGATATCGCATCGCAGCATGGAAGCACGGACCATCTTCGCGATGGTCCGACCGGTTGATGGGCTAGGACGCGCATTCAGCAGGGAAGGGGATGGCTTTTAATGCCGCTTTTGGCTTATGCGTGCCGCGCTCTGCGTATGGCCATCCTGCGGTGCAAAAGCATTCTTGAAGTCTGCTAAGTGAATTCGTTTTAATCGCGCACGTGACCGTTTGCCCATATCGCACAACAGGATTCAGTGTTGATTGCCCGTGTGATGACAGTGCGAGTTTCGGGGAGTGTGGCGTGAGCGGAGTCGCCGCGTTGTATAAGTCTGGCCGGCCCGACTGATGTGTCGCCCTGTCGGGCCGGCCGAGAATGGTGAAGAGATCCCGCTGTTGAATGAACGAATGTTACAAGCAGCTCTTCAAGGCGCTTTGGGCGTTGGCTGGGGCTGCGCAGTCAATCGCATGCAGTGATAGGCGAGGTGATTGCTCGATGAGCCGGCGACTAGTTCTGTGCTGCACTCGTCTCGGTGCCGTCGTTGTCTGCTGAGTACCAGAATGCGTAGGCCGCAACGACGGCATCATAGACGGCTGCGACTACGTTATCCACGACGGCTGCAAAGTTGACCACAACGGGAACGGGGCCGGTTTTGGAATCCATCCTCTCTACTTCTGGGGGCTCGTACATGGGAACATCTCCTTAGAATTGGGACAGGACACTCAGGTCGCCTAGATCATTGTCGATTAGGTCGATATAGAGGTCGCCGTCCATATTGATGTCTGCAATCAACGATGAGATCTCTTCCATCTCGTCAATCGAGTGCATGCGATTGGCCAACGCGGTAACAACGGGCTTATCCCAAACGGTTGCCATTCCGGCATCGTAGTATTCCTGAAGACTGTGTTTGCGAACGTTTCCGATGATGAGAGGTATATAGGGGGATGCGACGATATCGCCATTGGCGTGGATGGCCACTTGGTCAAATTGCATTTGCAGTTGAGGGAATCTGACCAAGTGGTCGATAGGGTCGCCCCACTCAAACATGAAGTAGCCTCGATAGTCCGGATCGTATCGGAGATCGTTGATCGTGTTGACTAGCCGACGGTATTGATTATTAGAAGGGCGAATCGTGCGGTTTCTTCGGGCTCTACCGAGGAGCATGAGTGGCTGAACTCGAAGGTCAATTCGGTCAGTTCTACCCGACGATTTCAGCTTGTCTCGAAGCATCGTATAATCTGGCTTGAAATCGTCGACATTGAACGATGCCGGACAAAAGGCAATTGAAAAGTGCAGTGAGGTTTCGTTCAGCGCGATATCGATGGCGTCGAGCACCCGGTCGTAAAGCCCCGGGAGCCCCCGCATATGTTCGTGAGAATCGCGTAGGCCATCGAGGCTAAACTGTATGCCGTTTAAACCGGCGCGTTCGAGCTCATGCAAAGTAATTGAGCTTACGAGCAGACCGTTTGACACGAGATTGCATTTGACGCCAGATGCGTTGAGCCGCCGCAAGGATTCGATGACAAGGAATGGTCTGGAGTGATGGCGATGTCGGGCGTTGTGGTTCCAATGGTTGAGTCATGCCTGCTGCTGGTGTTCGGAATAATGATGTATCGAGGCAAGCTCACGGGATTGCTTGCCGGAATGTCATTGCTATCGGGAGAGCGTTTAGAGGAGGCAAAGCGGACGGCCGAGACTCAAGGTGTAAACCGAGTGATGGGGGCGGCTATAGTTTTCTCCGCAATATGCCTTTTTCTCTCGTCCCTTTTTTCGGACAAAAGGGCTATTTTCGGCCTGATGGTGGCTGCCGTTATAATCTCCGCGCTTGCCTATGAAAATAGGGGGCCTATTCGTATGTATATAAAGGCGAAATGGGATCCTGGGCACCGCAACCCGCGATAATGTCTTGAGCAAGAATTTACAACAAGGGATATATGGGGCGATTAAGCGGCGAACAAATTCAGTTTTGGATAAAAGGTCGCTTGATGGGAGCTGGCATGTTTAAGAAGACGGTTCACGAGTTGTTTCGGTGTAAAGGGTCATGGCTTTTCGTGATTCTCATGTCGGTGAATTTTGCTCTCTCGTGCGTCATGTGTAATGGGGTTTTGGCTACTTTAGATATGGACACGTTCGCTGATTGAAGTAATTAAAAGAGACACGTCCCAAATTAGCTAATGTTCATAGTGCTCAGAAGTGTTCCCTTCAGGCTTTGCTTGGGCAGATGCGTTTGTGGCAATCGAGATTCCGAGATTGGACATGGCGAAATCTGCGAAGGCTTTGTCGTAGAGTTCAGACGTAAAGGGGGCGTCTGCAAGAACCGGAATGGCGGCGCAGCAACGGTAGCTATGAGAGGGACGTTGAGCGCGATGGCGTCTGGGGGTACTGTGAGGTTGCAAATCGGCACGCGGAACGTTGGCTGATTGCTCATTTTTCGTTTCGCCTATATCCCCTTGAGCGGCGAGCGCCAGTCCGAGAGCATTGAAGATTGCCAATAGCTTGTCGAGTCGAATGCCGGTGGCATCTCCTAGCTCGAGCGATGCGAGCAGACGCTCCGAAACACCGGCTTTTTTAGCGAGGGTCGCACGGGTGATTCCCTGTGACTCGCGTGCCTGGCGCACGTAGATGCCAGCTTGGCGCGGCGTGGTGATGGGAAAGGTATCCACGGCAATCTCCTAACGTGCAGACTTTTGCATATCAGTATGACATGCAAAAGTCTGCACGAAAAGGGCTTATGCAAAACTCTGCATGAGGCCTTGTGCTGGCGTTGAGTTTTGAGTGATTGTGCTTGGTGTTACAGCGCCAAAATCCCCAGATGCTCAAGCAAGATCTTAAGCCCGATGAGGATGAGCACGACGCCACCCACGATGGTGGCGGGTTTTTCGTAGCGCGCGCCAAAGGTGTGGCCGATCGCTACGCCGGCGATGGAGAAGATAAACGTTGTGACGCCGATAAGCGATACGGCGGGAACGATATCGACCGAGAGCGCCGCAAACGAGATGCCTACGGCTAGGGCGTCGATTGAGGTGGCGATGGCGAGGATCAGGTATTCTACCAGGTCAATCTTTTCGGCATCCTTGCCGTCGCCTTCATCCTCGTCCTCGGTAAAGGCCTCCCACAGCATTTTGCCGCCGATGAAGGCCAAAAGGACAAAGGCGATCCAATGGTCGATGGGGCCGATGATGCCCATGAATTGACTGCCGAGCGCCCATCCGATTACGGGCATGCCGGCCTGGAAGCCGCCAAAGAACAGGCCGAGCACCACGGCGACTTTAAGGTTGATCTTTTTCATGCCGAGACCCTTGCAGATGGAAACGGCAAAGGCGTCCATCGAAAGGCCAACGGCGAGCAACACGAGCTCTGCGAATCCCATAGTCTGGCTCCCTCTCTGCGGGCGAGCCCGATTACGCGACTACTCCCTCATTTATATGAGACCCGATGCTACCACACGAGCAGTCAAAAGAACCCCGTCTCAAATGAGCTACCTAAGCGGTGTTCGCTCATTCTGTAAGCATCGGATTTCGCAAGCGCTGCGGGGACAAACCGTGAGAAACTATTTAGCGTTTATGGAGCGTATACGATGGGAGCGATGCCTTGGATAAGAACGAGCTGCAAAAGCGTATGGAACAGGCTATTCGCCTGACTGCCCCCGGCCAGCCGATCCGCACCGCCCTCGACATGATCATTGCCGGTCACCTGGGCGCCCTTATCTGCGTCGGCGACACCGAAAACGTGCTCGCTGCCGGTAACGACGGCTTCCCGCTCAACATTTCGTTCACCTCGAACCGTCTGTTCGAGCTCTCCAAGATGGACGGCGCCATCGTCATCGACGGTGACCTCACCCAGATCCTGCGCGCCAACTTCCACCTCAATCCCGATCCCTCGCTTGCCACGAGCGAGACGGGTATGCGTCACCGCACCGCCGCTCGCATGTCGGTGCTCACGGATGCCATCGTGATCTCGGTCTCGGCCCGTCGTGCCGTTGTCAACGTGTACGTTCACGGCAAGAGCTACGAGATCCAGCCCGTTACCACCATCATGAGCTCGGTCAACCAACTCGTCGCCACGCTCCAGACCACCCGTCAGTCGCTTGACCGCTCCCTGCTGCGTCTGACGGCCCTCGAGCTCGATGACTACGTTACGCTCGCCGACATCACCGGCATTTTCTCGAGTTTCGAGATCATGCAGCAGGCAAAGACTGAGCTTAAGGATTGCATTGTCAAGTTGGGCAACCAGGGCAAGCTCGTGCAGATGCAGCTCGAGCAGCTCGCGGGCTCTAGCATGGATACCGAATACGACCTGATGATCCGCGACTACGCGAGCGATTCCTCCGAGGCAAACGCCGAGAAGATTCGCGCCGAGCTCGCTCGCATGACACCTAAGGACTTGTCCGACCCACAGCATGTGGCTGCGGTTCTGGGTTACGACGACCTGGACGAGGACTCCGTCATGACGCCGCTGGGCCTGCGCACGCTTTCGCGCGTGTCCGTCGTGCGCGACGGCGTGGCCGAGAAGATCGTCGACGAGTATGGCTCGCTGCAGGAGCTCATGGATGACATCAGCGAGGATCCGGAGCGCCTGGGCGACTTTGGCGTTAACAACCCTGCCATTCTTGCGGACTCCCTGTACCGCATGAAGGGCACCAAACAGGGGAACGCATAATGGCGCCCGTATGCGCCGTGGTTGTTGCCGGTGGCAGCGGCCAGCGCTTTGGTAACCCCGGTGGCAAGCAGCTCGTCAATGTAGCGGGTCGTCCGCTTATGAGCTGGTCCATCCGCGCATTTGACCGTAGCGATAAGGTCGGCCACATCGTTGTGGTTTGCCCTGCCGAGCGTCGTGCCGAGATGCGCCGCCTGGCCATCGACCCGTTTGACTATGACACGCCCATCAGCTTTGCCGATGCCGGCGATACCCGTCAGGATTCCACCCGAGCCGGCGTGCATGCGGTACCGGCAGGCTTTGAATACGTCGCCATTCACGACGGCGCTCGTCCGCTCATTACGACCGAGGCCATCGATCACGCTATCGATGTGCTCGTGAGCGACCGCGCCCTCGACGGTGTCGTGTGCGGTCAGCCCGCAATCGACACGCTCAAGATCGTCGATGGCGATAACATCGTCGAGACGCCGCCGCGCGAACTCTATTGGGCTGCACAGACGCCGCAGATCTTTAGCGTCGACGCCATGAAGCGCGCCCATACCGCAGCCATCGCCGAGGGCTTTATCGGCACGGACGATTCGTCGCTGGTCGAGCGCATGGGTGGGCGTGTCCGCTGCGTCCAGAGCCCACGCGACAACCTTAAGGTGACGGTACCCGAGGACTTGCGTCCCGTAACCGCGATTCTGCTCGGTCGCATGGCCGAGGGAGAGGACCTTCCCCATGTTCAGTAACCTGCGCATTGGACACGGCTATGACGTTCACCGTCTGGTGGAGGGTCGTCGATGTATTATCGGCGGGGTCGACATTCCCTATGAGCGCGGTCTGCTGGGCCACTCGGATGCCGATGTGCTCGCGCACGCCTTGGCCGACGCCATTTTGGGCGCCTGCCGCGGGGGAGACATCGGCAAACTGTTCCCCGACACCGATCCTGCCTATGAGGGCGCCGACTCGATGGTGCTGCTTGCCCGTGTGATGGACTATGCGCGCGAGCTGGGCTTTGAGTTTGTCGATGCCGACTGCACCATTGCCTGCCAGCAGCCCAAAATCACCCCGCACCGCGATGCCATGCGCGCCAACCTTGCCCATGCTCTGGGCGTTGACGTCGAAAACGTGGGCGTCGCCGCCACTACGACCGAAAAGCTCGGCTGGGAAGGTCAGAGCGAGGGGATTGGCGCCTGGGCCGTCTGCCTGCTACAGAAAACCGTTAAGGAGTAACGAATGCGTATCTACAACAGCGCTACCCATAAAAAGGAAGAGTTCCAGCCCATCGAGTCCGGCAAGGTCCGCATGTATGTGTGCGGCCCCACGGTCTATGACAACATCCACATCGGCAACGCCCGCACGTTCATCAGCTTTGACGTAATCCGCCGTTGGCTCATCGCGAGCGGCTACGAGGTCACGTTCGCCCAGAACCTCACCGATGTCGACGACAAGATCATCAAGCGCGCCAACGAGCAAGGTCGTACGGCTGCCGAGGTCGCGACGGAGTTCTCCGACAAGTTCATCGGCGTCATGCGCGCCGCCAACGTGCTCGACCCCGATGTGCGTCCCCGCGCCACCAAAGAGATCGGTCCCATGATCGCTATGATCAAGACGCTTATCGAGCAGGGCCATGCCTATGCCGCCGATAACGGCGACGTGTACTTTGCCGTGCGCAGCGATCCCAACTATGGTCAGGTCTCGGGCCGCAACATCGACGATCTTATGGTGGGCGCGCGCATCGAGGAGAACGAGGACAAGAACGACCCGCTCGACTTTGCCCTGTGGAAGGCCGCCAAGCCCGGCGAGCCCAGCTGGCCGAGCCCCTGGGGCGAGGGCCGTCCCGGCTGGCACACCGAGTGCGCCGCCATGGTGCACCGCTACCTGGGCACCCCGATCGACATCCACGGCGGTGGCTCCGACCTTGCCTTCCCGCATCACGAGAACGAGTGCGCCCAGGCTACCTGCGCCTGGCACCAGGGCTTCTCCAACACCTGGATGCACACGGGCATGCTGCTGGTTGACGGCGAGAAGATGTCCAAGTCGCTCGGTAACTTCTTTACGCTGGCCGAGGTGCTCGAGCAACACTCTGCCGCGGCCCTTCGCCTGCTGATGCTGCAGACGAGCTATCGCTCGCCGCTCGACTTCTCCTGGGAGCGCCTGGAGGGTGCCGAGAACTCGCTCACGCGTATCGCCGGCACGGTCGAGAACCTGCGTTGGGCTGCGAACCACGCGACGGCCGACGCCGATGAGGCTGCCGCCGAGGCGTTTGTCGCTAAGGCCGCCGAGACTCGCGCCGCCTTTAAGGAGTGCATGGACGACGACTTTAACACCGCCGGTGCCATGGGCGCCGTCTTTGGCTTTGTCACCGAGTGCAATCAGTATCTGGAGCAGGCGGGCGATGCTGCCGACAAGGCCGCAGCCCTGGCCGCCGCCGATACCCTGGCCGAGTTGCTCGATACGTTTGGCGTTGAGCTTCCCGAGCCCAAGGTCGAGCTGCCGCTGGGCCTGCTGGGCGTTGCCGCCGGTCTGGTTGCCTACACGGGTGACGATGTGGACGAGGCCGCTGCCAAGATTCTCGAGGCTCGCGCCGAGGCCCGCGCCGCCAAGAACTGGGATCTGGCCGATGCCATCCGCGACCAGCTCAAGGACCTGGGCCTGACGATCGAGGATACTGCCGCGGGCACTCGTATTAAGACTCTCTAGTATTTGTCGACCGTTCGAGGTGCGGCAGATTGCCTTGAAAGAGGAGGGCATAGACCTGGTGGTCATGCCCGACGATTGAAAGGCAAGGTGCCGTGGCTCGGACGGTCGATTCTTGTTTGTTATCTATTTAAGGAGGTCGCTTTATGGCCGACAATCGCAAGCGCGCGTCTCGTGGCGGCAAGCAGGCTGCTTCTGGCTCGCGTCCGATTCGCCGTAATGACCGCGCTGCCGCTCCCAAGGGTCAGCGCGATCGTACCCAGGCCGCACGTCCGCAGCGCGATCGCAACCGCGACGCTGTCCAGGCTCCCAAGGGCGAGTTTATCGAAGGCCGTCGTGCTGCCGCCGAGGCGCTACGCACTGGTTTTCCCATCAAGTGCGCGCTCATTGCCGAGGGCGGGGAGCGCGATGCCGCCCTGTCGCGTCTGGTCGATGACCTCAACGCCGCGGGCGTCCGCATTAAGTATGTGCCGCGCGCGCAGCTCGACGCACTGTCGAGCCATGGCGCTCACCAGGGCATTGCGCTCGAGGTTGGCAACTTCCCCTATGCCGATGTCGCCGATATCCTCGACCGCGCGGGCGACGGTCCGGCACTTGTCGTGGTGCTCGACCATGTGACTGACGACGGCAACTTTGGCGCCATCGTGCGCTCCGCCGAGGTCGTGGGCGCCGCGGGCGTCGTCATCGCCAACAAGCGTGCCGCCGGCGTGACCGTGGGCAGCTACAAGACCTCGGCCGGTGCTGTCATGCATCTGCCTATCGCGCAGGTTCCCAATATTGCCCGTGCACTCGATGACCTCAAGGCCGCTGGTTTTTGGGTGGGCGGCGCCTCCGAGCACGCCGAGGGCAGCTGCTGGGATGCTCCCTTCGAGGGCCGCGTGGCGCTCGTCATGGGCTCCGAGGGCGACGGCATCTCGCGCCTGGTGCTCGAGAAATGCGACTTTTTGACCAAGCTTCCCCAGCGCGGCATGACCGAGAGCCTCAATGTTGCCCAGGCGACCGCGGCGCTGTGCTTTGAGTGGCTGCGCCGCAACGTCGGCGAGCTCATGGGGGAGGAGTAGCGCATGTCCAAAAAGAACCGTGCCAAGTCCAAGGCCAAGCGCTTTGGCGAGGGCTCGGCCAAGCCGATTGTTTCGGCCGCGACCTACGGCGTGGGCGGCAATGCGTTTGCGCAGGCCATCGCCGACCCGGTCTCGACGGTGCACTCCAATAAGCCCGAGCTGCTGGTGGTCGACGGCTACAACGTGATCCACTGCACGCCGCGCTACGAAAAGCTCGTGTACGACCATTCAGACGATCCGTATTCCAGCGACGTTCACGATATGGCACGCACCGCCCTCATCAACGACGTCGCCGCCTTTGCCCAGGGCCGCTACGAGGCCGTGATCGTGTTCGACGGCGCGGGCAATATCTCCAGCGAGCGTCCCAACCTGCCGGCCCGCGGCGTGCGCATCGAGTTTTCGCCGACGGGCGTCTCTGCCGACACCGTGGTGCAGAAGCTCTGCATCGAGGCACGTGAGGAGGGCCGCGCGTGCTCCGTGGTATCGAGCGACGGCACAATCCAGGCCGTCGTTATGGGCAAAGGTGTTACGCGCATCTCGAGCCGCATGCTGGTGGACGAGATCAAGCAGATCGATAACGACGTTCACGAGGCAGAGGAAGCTCCGCAGATCAAGATGACCCTGGGTAGCCGCCTGAGCCCCGAGGCGCTGGCCAAGCTCAGGGCTCTGCGCGGGAGGTAGGGGAGTTGGCGGGGCGATGCTGTCTCGCTAACTCCATTCAGCGATGTCGATCATTCTTTCGAGGCGCCATGTAAGCGCCTCTTTTAGATATGGCAGCCTTGCCGTGAGCGCGTCGTTTCTGGACAGAATCTCGATTGCCTCGTCAACGAAGCCTTCGAGTTTGTCGCCGTCAAACCAGCCCATGTCCTCGACGAGCAACATTTGTTTGGCGGGGCTTGAATGAAATTGTGCACTGGTAAAACTGTGCTCCCCCGCCCTAAGCTCCTCTAGTGATATGTTGCACCAGAGTGATGAGCCCGAATCGAAGATAGGGGCTGGTCTGCAGACCAGTGAGTTGACGTTTCGCACGAGGCCGAAGTTGCGCCAATGACGATCATAGTTGGCGATGATGTCGTCGCACGCGATCATGCGGTCAAGGGCATCCTTGACGCCTGTTACCCCGAGTTTCTCGCAGTTTGCTACATATCGCTCGTAGTCGGTTAGTCTTTCATCTGCGTTTGCGTACTGATTTACATAGAACGCAGGGACATACTCTTCTTCATCAGTTAAGAAGACATCGCATATGCTCAGGGCGGAAGTGCCCGTGCCCTCGAGCGAGTAAGGCACATAATCGCAGGCGTTTAGGATGCGACGATGGAGCGCGGTCGCTACCAGCTCGTTATATGGTTCTTGGTTCAGGTGCGCTCCTGCCTTATGCAGAATTCGACGCCCGCCCTCGCATGTCCAATACTTCTGAAGGTTGCCGTCCGAGGTGTTATCGGGCTTTGCGGCGGCTGCTTTGCCCTCTGGGGCGAAGGGTGCGATGGACAGAGAGACGTCGTCAAAAGCATTATTGAAGAAGTTAATATCCTCCCACGCGAGACCGGAATCTTGGGGTCTAATCCAATACTGGTCGGATAGGGAGAGGCCGAGATTTCGCTGGATGAGTTCGTCGGGAACATCGACTGCTGCTTCTGCCAACAGGGATGCAAGCCCAATGCGCGCGAGCGGGATACCGCGACCTCGCCACCAAATGCGGAAAGAGTCGAGCGACACGGGACTATTGGGGCCAAGTACTCCAATAGGGGCGTGGGTGTAATCGATGTCGGCATCGATGTGGGTAAAGTCTCTTCGCGATGTGCTGTAGACCAGCTGGGCGACTTCGTGCGTGCGGTTCATGAGGGTAAACGTAATCTCGCTTTTTCCATGGCCTCGACGGGGGCGTCCCCCCGTTTTGGTCACGGAGCGGAGTCGTGCATTGACGCTGTCTTTATCGATGAGCCATACACCAGAAGCCTTGCGTGCCTCAAGTGCTCCGTCTTTTATGAGCTCTTGCACCCTGCGCGGGGTGATGTCGAGTAGCTCTGCAGCTTCCTTCGTGGTCAACATCGCGAAACCCTTCGCCAGAACGAATAGTTTTATATAGCCAATTGTAATAAAAACTATTCGTTCTTGCGAAGGGTTTTAAGATTGAGGGCGAACTGACAGAAATGAACGGGCCTGGTACGTGTCGTTGCTGGATTTTGCATATTTGTATAACGCCGTGCGGCCTGTTGCACCCCGTCCGCAATTCCTCTATTCTTAACTAGCTTCGCGCGAAAGCGCCAAGTGTGCCAGTGTGGCGCAACGGTAGCGCAACTGATTTGTAATCAGTGGGTTGCAGGTTCGATTCCTGTCACTGGCTCCATGAAAGTTTCGGGCTTTGTTCCTTGTGGGACAGGGCCCGTTTCTATTTAGGTGGTGCGCCATCGGGTTAGCGCCCATCCCGTTTTTGGTTTGTCTCGTCCTCCAGTTTGTCTAAATCTGTAACACCAAGACCGATATTTGGCATCTAACTGTTACAGATTGAGATGAAACTTAGGGTGTTTTAGGAATATCTTGATCTGTAACATGTAGAAGCGGAATAGGCCTCTTGCTGTTACAGATTTAGACAAGGGCGGGTGCGGACCTGGATGTCCTGCTCGAGCGTGGATTTCTGGACACGCGAGCGAAGAAAATCTCCCGACCGGAGAACGAGCGTGGATAATTAACTTGGATAGGGAGCTAAGGTAAACACCGATTGTCTATCGACGGCTTTAGAAACAACGACCCCGATTTCATTGTGGAATCGGGGTCGTTTGTGCCTCAGGAATCCGAATGGATTAATCGAGCTCCTAAGGAACTTTTTGGGTTCTTGCTAATGGTCTGCCGAGGATGTCTCCAATGCAAACAGCGGGCATCTACTCAATATAGCTGGGGTTCTTCTTGATGATCACGCGTGCAGCGATGAAGGAGACGACGATGGCGATGATGGCGACAACGCATGCCAGCACGAAGTTGCCCATGGACCCATCGGGAGCGATAAAGATGAGTGTCGAAAGAAGGCCGGGGCATGCTCCCGCAACATACTCTTTCAGAACAAAGATGCCTGCAGGGAGTCCAGCGCAGAGCGCGCCGATTGCCGTGCCGACAAGCAGGCGGGGACGCTCGATGAGGCAACCGTAGAACGCGGGCTCGGTTACGCCACAGAGTGCGGTGACGGCAACCGTGGTGACCATACCCCTCTTCTCTTTGTTTCCCTTCATGGCAGTTGCCAGGGCGAGGCTCGTGCCACCAATGCAGAGGTTCGAGATGAATCCAAAGATAATGGGTGCCCAACCGAGCTGCGCCAGGCTCGTAACTTCGATTGCGATGTAAGCCTTATCGAGACCGAGCATGACGAAATAGGGGTTAAGGGCTGCCAGGATCGGAGTAGCGATAAATGCCACGTTGTCCATAAGCCACGTGACGGCATCGCTCAGCGCGTAGCCCATCATGCTGCCGGCGGGGCCAAGGATAATCAGCTCGACGGGCACGACGATGATCATGGTGAGCAGCGGCTTCAAGAACAGTTTGGTAACGTCGGGAATGATCTTCTGAAGGCCGCGGTCGACAAAGTACATGAATACAACGCCCAGTACGATGGGCACTACCGTACTCGAATAGTCGTTCGTCGGGATGGGAATACCAAGAAAGTCGAGACCCTCGGCACCGCTAATGGACGAGCTGATCATGATCGCGCCCAGCAATGCGCCCATGATGGGCTGCATCTTCATGACGGCTGCGAGCTGATAACCAAGATAAACGGGCAAGAAGCCAAACGAAGCGCTAAAGATCGCCAACAGGACCTGGGCGGTTCCGCTATCGGTGCTCAATCCGCAATAATTGACCAGGAGATTCTTGATCGAAAGAATGAGTCCGCCAACGATGAGCGCCGGGACGATGGGCATGAATACCTGTGCAGAGACGTTCCCGAATTTCTCAATCAAGCCCATGGCGGTGTTACCGCTTTTAATGCCTTCTGCAAGGTCTTTGGCGGTTTGGGCATCGTCGGCAACCGTGCCACCGCCGACTTCGATTCCCGCGAAGTCGAGGAAGTCGTTGTAAGCCTCGGTGACGTTGGGGCCGATGATCACCTGAAGCTGGCCACCGCTGACTACTGCCCCGAGCGCCTGATCGGCCGATTTGGCGAGCTGGAGATCGATGATCGAGGTGTCTCGTGCGTCGATGCGAAGGCGCGTCGCACAATGAGTTACCGATGTAATGTTCTCTTTGCCGCCAACAGCCTTTAGGACTGTTTCGGACATTGCCTGATATTTCATCTCTTTCTCCTAACCTTCCTGCTCCTGATACTTCGAGATAAGGTCTCGGTACCAATACCAGCTCTTTTTGGGGGTGCGCTCCAGATTGTTCTCGAAGTCGATATGGACAAGTCCGTATCGTTTTTCGTAGCCGTTGATCCAGCTATACAGATCCATCGACGACCAGAGGTAGTAGCCCTCAACGCGCGCGCCGTCGCGCTTAGCCCTCATCATGTGCTCGATGAACTGGCCCAGAAGCTCGATGCGGTCATCATCGTGGATCATTCCGTCTGCGTCTGGTTGCTCATAGGCGCCGTGTCCGTTTTCCGTAATAAAGATGCGGGGCGCGTCATAGCGCTCGTGGACATCCATGATGGTTGAATACATGCAACTTGGGAGTATTTCGCGGCCCCATTTATTGCGGGGAACATTGCTGTCGCGGGCGCTTTCAAACAAGGGCGCAATGCATTTTCCTTCGACCTTTTTGCTCGAACCGCCCTTATTGTTCGCCGAAACGGCAAGCTCTCCACCGTGCCAGTCGGTTACATACTCTCGGCAATACACGTTGAGTCCAATAAAATCGACTTTACCGTCTCTGAATTCTTCTACGTCATTTGGGGATCGATAGAGCGAGACGCCAAGTTTTTCAAGGATTTCGTCCATTTCTGGCGGCAGTTGACCCTGAAGCGCTGGTGCCAGAATCATGCGATTGGCGAAAAAGTCTGCGTATCGAAATACGTCATCAGGGTGCTCGGTTGCCGGGTCGAGTTCGACAACGCCGCCATCGTGGACGGCGCCGATGATGCCGTCGTAGCCCATTTGACGATATGCTCGGACTGCGAGTGCGCTTGCGCGCATCAGGTTGTATTGAAACTGCATGTACGACTGAACGTCGAGCGATCGATTGGGGGGATAGTTGCCCAACATGTTTACGCAGTAGCTGTAGAAATGCGGCTCGTTAACGGTAGCCCAGATTTTGACGCGGTCTCCAAAGCGCTCAAAGCAAATCTTGGCGTATTTGCAGAACCACTCTGCCATGTCGTTGTTCAGCCATCCGCCTTTGCAAGCAAGCGTGAATGGCAGATCGTAATGGAACAGCGTAACGTTGGGCTCTATGCCATTTTCGAGGCAGCAATCAATGACTCGATTATAAAAATCGATACCCTCTTCATTCACTTCGCCGATACCCGTGGGGATGATTCGACTCCATGAAAGAGAGAAGCGATAGGTGTTTTGTCCGCCTTCTTTCATCATGCGGATATCTTCTTCATAGCGATGGTAGAAGTCGCAAGATACATCACCGTCAACATGGTTGATGTTCTTATTGCTTGTGTGGTTAAAGAAATCCCACTCGCCGAGGCCTTTGCCGTCTTCGTTCCAGGCACCCTCGCACTGATAAGACGCCGTGGCGGAACCCCAGAGAAACGGCATGTTGTTCACGTTGCCCATGAATCCCCTTTCCATCATTCAACACGGTGGATACGTGTGACGGAATTACGATTAAGATGACGTCAACTGATTTGAATCATAGGAGAACGACCAAAGCTGTTTGATTCAATAAATGAACCATAATATCGAGGAGAGCGGAAAGAGGGATCACGTGAATATCAATGACTTCGATGTGCTCAATCGCATTAGCTCCATCATCAACAGCGAGTTTGGGTCAAACGATGCCGCCATCGCTCGATATCTCATCGCTCACATTAGGCGTTCGAGCGAAATCAATGTTGCCGCAATAACCCGCGATGCATTCGTGACCCGTTCCGCTGTTCGTCGTTTCTGCAATCGATTGGGCTACCAGTCTCTTAGCGATTTGAAAGAATCATTTACTCAATCAGTCTTTCCAAGCGACTTAAGCCATCGAGAGGAGGAATTTGGCTACGAGGAGTACAGGGCAGAGCTCGACGTTCGCATGATCGAGATGTTCGCTGAGGTTGAAAGCGGCGTGTCCGATATCGCAATTAAGCACCTTGCCGACGAAATTGATGGCCATAAAAACGTTGAAATTTGGTGCACCAATAATGTGAGCGCCAATCTCGTACGATTTCAGCAGGAAATGTTTTATGCGGGCAAGATAGTTCGCATAGTTGCTGGGGCTAACGTCGCGGAATTGAAAAACATGGGAGACGCTTCGCAGTCATTGATAATTCTTGTATCGGTCTCCGGGCTATTTGCGTCACAGGCGCGTGAGTATCTTGATTGCCGTTCGGGCAGGAAGATTCTAATTACTGCGTTTAGCAACGATGACAAATCGAGGTCTTTTGACCGTGTATATCGTCTTGGTAATGCGGGAAACGGAATTGACCGACTCGGTGTTTATTCGAAATACGCCATGACTTATTTCTTCGACTTGCTATCGTCGTGTTACTTGAGTCGCTACCCCTGCACCAAGGGGGAGCCGCTCTATGGGTCTACTTTGGCCTGGCCCGAGTAGTTGCGGCTCTTTAGTTCTCCCGCCTGGAGAATGAGCGTGGATAATCTGCCGCTTTGGCCTTAGGGTCGCGCTAAAAGTGGGAGATTATCCACGCTCGTTCGTGCCGTGGAAGCCCGATCGCAACCTATGTAATAGTGCAAGAGGGTCGTTATCGAAGGTCGATGCTGTAGGCGTACTCCACCGTGCCAAAGTGTTCCCTTGGGAAATGTCACCAGCGTAGCGAAATCCACCGTCCTTCATATCTAAACTCAACAAAAACGCAGGTCAAAGGTATATAGATACGCCCGGCACCGTGTATCTAGAGGTTTTCGTTGACAGCCCCCAAGGTTGCATCGTATTATCTTTTTCGTTCGCGGGGGCGGCGGTCCAAAAGACCAAAGAACCTGCGGATACTTGAACGATTGGGAGTTTGCCCGAGTGGTTAATGGGGACGGGCTGTAAACCCGTTGGCTCTGCCTACATAGGTTCGAATCCTATAGCTCCCACCCGTCAAGTGCCTGTATAGCTCAGTCGGTAGAGCACTTCGTTGGTAACGAAGAGGTCACCAGTTCAAGTCTGGTTGCAGGCTCCATCCGGCGGTGTAGCTCAGTTGGTTAGAGCACACGGTTCATACCCGTGGCGTCACTGGTTCGAATCCAGTCACCGCTACCATAGGTAACACGGTGGCTTCTCAATAGTATGTTGAGAGGCCACTATGGTATAAAGGCAAAGTCCCGTCCGGGGACGACCTGTTAAGAGGAGGGCTTTATGGCCAAAGAGAAGTTTGAGCGCACTAAGCCGCATGTTAACATCGGCACCATTGGTCACGTCGACCACGGCAAGACCACGCTGACCGCCGCCATCACCAAGGTTCTCTCTGAGACCGAGGGCTGCAAGGCTGACTTCACTGCGTTCGAGAACATCGACAAGGCTCCCGAGGAGCGCGAGCGCGGCATCACGATCTCCGTCTCCCACGTTGAGTACGAGACCGCTGCCCGTCACTACGCTCACGTTGACTGCCCGGGCCACGCTGACTACGTCAAGAACATGATCTCCGGTGCTGCTCAGATGGACGGCGCTATCTTGGTCATCGCCGCTACCGACGGCCCCATGGCTCAGACCCGCGAGCACATCCTGCTCGCCCGTCAGGTCGGCGTTCCCTACATCGTCGTCTTCCTGAACAAGTGCGACATGGTCGACGATGACGAGCTCATCGACCTCGTCGAGATGGAGACCCGTGAGCTCCTCTCCGAGTACGATTTCCCCGGCGACGACATCCCCGTCATCCGTGGTTCCGCTCTGGGCGCTCTCGAGGGCGACGCCAAGTGGATGGACGCTATCCGCGAGCTCATGAAGGCCGTCGACGAGTACATCCCGACGCCTGCTCGTAACAACGACCTCCCGTTCCTGATGGCCGTTGAGGACGTTATGACCATCTCCGGCCGTGGTACCGTTGCTACCGGCCGTGTCGAGCGCGGTGAGCTCAAGCTCAACGAGCCCGTCGAGATCGTCGGCATCAAGGATACCCAGAACACCGTCGTTACCGGTATCGAGATGTTCCGTAAGTCCATGGACTTCTGCGAGGCTGGCGACAATGTCGGTCTGCTGCTCCGCGGCATCAAGCGCGAGGACATCGAGCGCGGCCAGGTTCTCTGCAAGCCCGGTTCGGTTACCCCGCACACCAAGTTCACCGGCGAGATCTACGTTCTGACCAAGGAGGAGGGCGGCCGTCACACCCCGTTCTTCGATGGTTATCGTCCTCAGTTCTACTTCCGTACCACCGACGTTACCGGTACGGTCAAGCTTCCCGAGGGCACCGAGATGGCTATGCCTGGTGACCACATCACCATCGAGGGCGACCTCATTCACCCGATCGCCATGGAGGAGGGCCTGCGCTTCGCTATCCGCGAGGGTGGCCACACCGTCGGTTCGGGCATCGTCTCCACGATCATTGAGTAAATTAGCTCTTTGATTTAGCTGACTTAGAGAGAACCCGGCACTTATAGGGTGCCGGGTTCTTTTCTACGCGGGGCTTATTCCCTGCCGATTGCGCTTCGCTTGCCCTTAAGCCGAGCGTGAGGGATCGATTAGATCTCGCTGGCTTCATTGATGTGTTCCAAATATGAATGGATCCAGCGAGAACCAATTGATTCGAGGTTTTCATTGACAGCACTTACGTAGAGCTGATAAAGTACCAACTCGTGCCCGTACGGGGCGGAAATGAAAGGTTCAGGATAAATGCGTACTCTAGTTACTCTTGCGTGCACTGAGTGCAAGCGCCGCAACTATACGACCACCAAGAACAAGTCGAACATGCCTGATCGTATGGAGATCAAGAAGTATTGCCCCTGGTGCCGTCACCACACGCTGCACAAAGAGACTCGCTAGTCTCTAGTCACATACGCCAGTAGTTCAATTGGTAGAGCATCGGTCTCCAAAACCGAGTGTTGAGGGTTCGAGTCCTTCCTGGCGTGCCAGTCATTATTCCGTAAGCTCCCAATTGGGGGCTTACGGTTTACTCATGTATAAGCGCATTGCGCGGAGGTAACCCAAATGGCCAACAAGAAGAACAAGAAGAAGGCTCAGCAGCCGGCACCTGCCAACAACGCTGCCGCCAACTCCAAGGTTGAGGCCAAGAAGGCCGTTGCCAAGAAGAACGAGAAGGCTGCGAAGTCCAAGAAGAATGAGAAGCCTGGTTTCTTCGCCCGCACCAAGAAGTATTTCGCTTCGGTGAAGTCCGAGATGAAGCGTGTCACGTGGCCCGATAAGAAGGAGCTCGTGAACTACTCGGTCGTCGTTTGCGCTTCTCTGATCGTCGTCGGCGTCGTCATCGCTCTGCTCGATGCTGGCTTTGGCGAGGCTCTTGCTCTGTTCTCTGGATTGAGGGGCTAAACCATGTCTAAGCGTTGGTACGTCGTTCACACTTACTCTGGATACGAGAACCGCGTTAAGTCCGATCTCGAGCATCGCATCGAGACCATGGGCATGCAGGACCGTATCTTTGATATCGAGATTCCTATGGAGCGCGTCACCGAGATCAAAGAGGGTGGCAAGCGCGAGACCAAGGATTCCAAGATTTTCCCGGGTTATGTCCTGGTTCGCATGGAGATGGATGACGATGCGTGGACGTGTGTTCGCAACACGCCCGGTGTCACCGGTTTCCTGGGCGGCAATGGCAAGCCCGCTCCGCTTTCCCGCGACGAGTACAATAAGATGACTCGTCGTCCCGGTAAGGGCGATTCGCCCAAGCGCACCTCGGTTGATATTGAGGTCGGCACGTCCGTCCGCGTCACTGATGGCCCGCTTACCGACTTTGATGGCAAGGTCTCCGAGGTTAACACCGAGGCAGGCAAGCTGAAGGTCACCCTGATGATCTTTGGCCGTGAGACGCCGGTCGAGCTCGACTTTAACCAGGTTGCTGTCATCGCTTAAGTTTTCGTCCGTTCGCGCGAGCGTGCTTCTTCTGTGACTGCTCATCTCAGGAGTGCTTCTAACACGTGCGTGCTTACGATATAGCAAGTACTTCACACTCGTGATTCGAAAGGAATGACCATGGCTGAGAAGAAGGTTGCCAACGTCATTAAGCTCCAGATTCCTGCTGGTGCAGCTAACCCCGCTCCTCCCGTCGGCCCCGCCCTGGGCGCAGCTGGCGTGAACATCATGCAGTTCTGCCAGGCCTTTAACGCCGAGACGCAGGACAAGAAGGGCGACATCATCCCCGTTGAGATCACTGTCTTCGAGGATAAGTCCTTCTCCTTCATCACCAAGACCCCGCCGGCGGCTCACCTCATCAAGAAGGAGCTGAACCTCAAGTCTGGTTCCGCTAAGCCCCAGGCCGACAAGGTTGGTCAGCTCTCCCAGGAGCAGCTCACCAAGATCGCCGAGATCAAGATGCCGGACCTCAATGCCAACGACATTGACGCCGCCAAGAAGATCATCGCCGGTACCGCCCGTTCCATGGGCGTCACCATCGCTGAGTAGCGATTTCTTTTGGTAACGACGGGTGCTCCAACCGGGGCGCCCGTTAAATGTGTGCAATAGGGCACACGATACGATGTGGGAGGGCTCGCGCCCGTTTAACCACAGGAGGTAATGCACATGGCTAAGCATGGTAAGAGCTATAACGCCGCTGCCGAGAAGATCGACCGCGCCACGCTCTACACCCCCCTTCAGGCTGCCAAGCTCATCAAGGAGCTCGACACCGCCAAGTTCGACGAGACCGTCGAGGCCCACTTCCGTCTGGGCGTCGATACTCGTAAGGCCGACCAGAACATCCGCGGCTCCATCTCCCTGCCCCACGGCACCGGCAAGACCATTCGTGTTGCCGTCTTCGCCGAGGGCGAGAAGGCCCGCGAGGCCGAGGCTGCCGGCGCCGACATCATCGGTTCCGACGAGCTCGTCGCCCAGATCCAGAAGGGCGAGATCAACTTCGACGCCGCTATCGCTACGCCGAACATGATGGCCAAGGTTGGCCGCATCGGTAAGATCCTTGGTCCCCGTGGCCTCATGCCGAACCCTAAGCTCGGCACCGTGACCATGGACGTCGCCAAGATGGTCTCCGAGCTCAAGGCCGGCCGCGTTGAGTATCGCGCCGACCGCTACGGCATCTGCCACGTGCCCCTGGGCAAGAAGTCCTTCTCCGAGCAGCAGCTCGTCGAGAACTACGCTGCCCTGTACACCGAGATCCTGCGCGTCAAGCCCTCTTCTGCTAAGGGCAAGTACGTTAAGTCCATCTCCGTGTCTTCCACCATGGGCCCTGGCATCAAGGTTGATCCCGCTATCCAGCGCGACTTCCTGGCTGAGTAACTTCTAGTTACTGCCTGAGCAAAGCAAGCATTGCTAAAGAAACCCGGTTCTGTCTCGTGCAGGACCGGGTTTCTTGCTATCGCGTTAAAACCACCTTAAAGGGGACAGTGCCCCCTTTAAGGTGGTTACCAGGGTGTTCTAGCGGTTGAGGACTCGATAGCCTCGTGGCGCTTGAGCTCGCGGCGCATGGTTTGCGAATTGAGCCAGGCTGCCTGCCAGCCACGGATGGGGTAGCGTGTCTCGTCCAGTTCAAATTGCGTATAGCCGCAGGCGTTGATGATCGTCGTCCCGCACGCGTGTTGCCGCTCGCACTGAAAATCGGGACCGTAGCTCTTATGCACATGCCCGTGGACCATGTAGTCGGGATTCCAGGACTCGAGCGCTGTGTTAAAGCATTCGAATCCTCGATGCGGCAGATCGTCTAGATCGCCCACGCCGGCAGCGGGCGCATGGGTGAGCAAGATGTCGCAGCCGCCGACCATCCTCACTTTGCGGGACAGCTTGCGCACGCGCTTGGCCATCTCGCGCTCGGTGTACATGTTGGCGCCATCTCGATAGCGCATGGAGCCGCCAAGCCCCGCAATGCGGACGCCGCGATACACGTACACGGTGTCTTCGACACAGATACAGCCGCCCGGCGCATGACGTGCGTAGCGGTCATCGTGATTGCCGCGCACGTAGATGAGCGGTTTGTTGATGACCGTAACCAAAAACTCAAGATAGTCCGGGTCCAGATCGCCAGCGGACAAAATCAGGTCGACACCCTCAAAGCGTTCCTTGCGAAAGCACTCCCATAGGCATCGTTCTTCGGTATCGGCTATGGCAAGGATTTTCATAGGGCGCGGACCTTCGGCTCATCGTCGAGTTGCGGAATCGTGCCCACCACGTTGTCTGCCAGCCAATCCATCTCGACGATTTGCGTGCTCGGCAGCGGTGGAAAGCCCTCGATCTGTACCACGCCGTCTTGGCTATGGAGCTCGCCGCCAAATGGATTGATGGAGCCCTCGACGATGCCATTGCGGAGTAGCTGAACAAGCTTGCGCGTCTGATAGGGCAGGCCCGGAGCGTAGCGAATGTCGATAACGCCCGAGCTCATGCCATACCAGTAGTTGACGGCGCGGACCCGGCTGTCGTCACTGGTCTCATCCCAGGTGCCATGCAGCAGGCTTCGCACGATAAGCTCGTAGTATCGGCCCCAGTTCCATACCGGCATGGCAATGCCGGCAACCTTGCCATCGACCAAGCGGTGGAGTCCGTAGGCCGTGGGGTCTTCGAGCGGCTTTGACATGTCGGCGCCGGACATGACGCTTACACCTTCGCGGCGCATGGCGTCGGCAAGGCCTCCGGCGGGCACATCGCCCCAGGTCAGGATAATTTGCGCGCGGGGGTCGAGCAGCGAGGCGCCAATCGCAAAGGCGTTAATCTCGCTAAGTGCGCCCGAGGCGAAGACCGATGCGTGGTAACCGATGCGGTGGTTGTCCGCCATGCTGGCCGCAAGGGCGCCCAGCAGAAACTTTGCCTCGTACATCTTTCCAAAATACGAACGCACGCTTTGATGGGGAAGGCCGATAGAGCAGTTGAGGAACCGCACCTGGGGATACTCAACTGCTGCCCTGAGCGTGTATTCCATCAGGCGGTGCGAGGTCGAGAAGATGACGCTGTCTCCATGTTTGACAGCCGTTTCCACGGCGGCGTAGAACACGTCCGGATCGTGGCAGTCCTCGAACGCCTCGGTGCGCACGATGCCGCCAAAGTGCTCATCGAGATACTGACGCCCTTGGTCGTGCAGGCTGTCCCAGCCCGACGTCGCACAGGGGAACTCATGGATAAAGGCGATGCGCAGGGGATTGGCCGCCGAATAGACGGTCTTGCCCATAAAGAAGTTGAGCACGCCGGAGGTGGACTGGGCGGGTGACTCTTCCTCATCGACGCTCGGTGCTTCGACAAGATCGACCTTGTCCTCGTTATTTTTGCCGGCAATGACCAGCTCACGCCAAATCTTACACAGGCGGTTTACGACGATATCCGTCGGCGTATCCAGCAGGCGGTCCTGGTTGTACACATTGAGGTAGACGAGCATAGCGTCGGCGGGCGTAATGTCCAGGTGGTCGCCGCCCGCGCGAAGGTAGGCGCGCTTAAAGAGCAGGAAGGTGTGGCGCAGGTAGTCGACCTTTTTCTGCGGCCATTTTTCGATAAGGTTCTGACCGAGCATCTTGGCGAGCGTCTCGTAGCTTCCCTCGCGCGAGAACTCGATCTCGTATAGGGGGCAGACGCGCCAAAACGCGCAGAACTCACCGTACAGGCGGCTTTCGACGGAATCCCATGTGCCTGGGTAGAGACGGGTGACCTTGGCCGAAACCGTCGGGGCGTCCAGGAATTTGAGGACACTGACGCGCTTGTTGCCCTCTTGGACGTAAAACCGATGCATGAACTCGGTGACGATGACGGGATCGCGATAGCCCTCGGTCACCTGGATGTCGTAGAGGTTGGACCACTTGCGAGCGAACTCGGTGCTAAACGGCAGCAAGGGCATAAAGTTGCATGAAAAGGCCGACTGACGGCCCTTGGTAACCGTACCGACGACCATTTCGAGTGGAATGTCTCTCAGGCCGACATTCTCTCGCTGGCCTAAGGGGAGCTGGGCAACCAAGCTATCGAGGTCCGTGAGATACGGATGCTCGCTTTGACTAATGGCGCGTCGACGTCCTTGCTCGCCGCGCTTGCGTGCTTGACGATAGGCCTCTTCCATAGTTTTGCTCCCTTAGTCGTTTAAACAACTATATGAACCATGGTATCACGAATGAAAACCACCACAAAGGTGCCTGTCCCCTTTGTGGTGGTTTAGGCGATGATGGGGGCGATGGCGCGGATGCAGGCGTCGGCCGCCGTAAAGGTGGTGCTGTCGTCGCTGACGATAAAGATGATTTTGCCCTTAATGCCAAAGTCGCCGATCTCGCTAAAGAGCACGTAGGGTTCCTTGTCAAAGCCTGAGATGGGTGAGACGGCCGTTTTGGTGGCGCTGACGAGCTCGTCTGCTAGCACATCGAGCGATGCCCATTTGGAGGGGTCTTTGACCGCGACGGGGACGGCCACGCGCCCAAAGGGCATCAAATGCACGAGTGTGTTCTTGGAAATGTTGGAGTTGGGGACGATGACGGTCTGCCCGCAGGCATCTTCGATGGTCGTGTGGCGCCAAGTGATGTCCTGGACCACGCCCGACACGCCGCCGACCTCGATATTGTCGCCGGGCTTGATAATGCCCATAAAGGTCACCTGCATGCCGCCGATAAGGTTTGATAGCGTGTCCTGAAAGCCGAGCGAGATGGCGATGCCGCCGACGCCAAGAGCGGCGACGAGCGCGTTTGCGTTAATGCCAAAGCAGTTGTCGAGGATAAAGCTGCCGCCGATCACCCAGATGACGGCGCGCGCGATATTGATGAAGATACTCGATGCCGGAAGCGGGTTATCGTCGCGGTTGAGTAGGTGACGCAGAGTCTTGGATGCGACCTTGGCGGCGACGGCGGTGCCTATCGCCAAGATGACGGCCCAGATGATGTTGTGGACCCACCGTTGCTCAAAGAAATGAAGAATCGGCTCAAACAATTCCATGTAGGGAAAACCTCCTAATGATCATTCAACCATGATACCCACCAAAAAGCCCGTCCGATCACATCTGAACTGCCTCCCATTTCTTGGACATGAGAAATGGGAGGCTTTCTTTATGCGCGTTGATTTGAGGGTGAAGCATGATGTCGAGGCCAGGAAGGCGGCCATAGGGCTCTTCGAGCTCGGGCACGGGTATAAATCTGCCGCGATTGCCCTTTCGCTTCCCGCGGAAGCCGTGAGAAGATGGCAGGAGATATACCGCGCATTCGGGAGCGAGGTGCTGCTGCGCATGGACGGAAAGCAGGGCAGGTACACATACGAGCAGAAGGTCGCCGCCGCCTCCGCCGTCGTCGACGGCGGCATGACGAAGACCGAGGCGATGGCGGCGTTCGGCATAATGTCGATGTCGCCGCTCAAGAAGTGGTGCGCGCTATACCGCCGGGGCGGCGCGGAGGCCCTGCGCCCGAGGCCCAAGGGCCGGCCGAGCGGTTCCAGGGCGAGGCCGCGGACCCGCGAGGAGGAGCTCGAGGAGCGGTGCCGTAGGCTCGAGGCCGAGGTGGCCTACC
>UQTD01000015.1 GCA_900543845.1 uncultured Collinsella sp. | reverse complement strand
CCAGCATGAGGGTGGACAGCGGGTAGTAGATCATGGGCTTGTCGTAGACCGGCAGAAGCTGCTTGGAGGTCACGAGCGTGAGCGGGTACAGGCGCGTGCCGGACCCGCCGGCGAGGATAATGCCTTTCATTGTGCTATTCCTTTCTAAGTTGAGTAATTGAGTATCTATTCCAGACCAGCCGCGCTATGCATCCGTTCATTTCCCTCGCGTAAACACGCGCTTGGTCAAGGCAAGCATGTCTCGCGCCGAATGCCTGTTCAGTACCAAATAAGCTGCGTAAAGCGCCAAATACCCCAGGACGGCAACAAACGCGGGCGCGCAAAGCGCTAGCGCCACAAACACAGCGGTGAGCACGACCTCTTCGATGGGGGCGGGTGTTGTGGAAACCCCAATTTTCGCGTTCAAGTGCCGTTCCGACCAAAGGGAACGGCAAACGATGCATGCGACGGTGCCAAGCAAGACGGCATCGAGCGATCCGATCACGTAAACGCCAATGGTGCAAAGCGCTATGCTGCCCGCTAGCGTGCAAAGGTTCACCTTGAGGAGCGTCCGTTCCTCCCTCAGCACCTTAAAATACGTGGTGCAGCACAGGTTCATCTTCGTATCGAACACGCAGACGGGCAACAGAATCGCGAAATAGTGCATGGTGTCGGCGTATTGCGGAAGCCAGAGAGACAGCACCCATGCCATCGGGAAATACAGGAGATAGACCACAGGAAACGTCACCTCCATCATGTCGCGAACGAAGCGGTAGAAAGCTCTTCGTTCTCCCTCGGTGCCCTGCCTAAGCGCCGGGAACAGCACCATGCTCGCCTGCGACACGAAGGTGATGAAGAAGTTCACCATCGAGAGCCAGAACGACACGCGCCCGAAGGCCTCAATTCCCCAGGCTTTGTCTACCAGCGCGCGCGCAACACCCAGGACGAGCATCGAGGCAACGTTCGATATCATCAGTGCGAAGCCGACCTTCATGCTCGAAAGGCTCAGCTTGACGGCCTCCGTCAAGGCCAGTGCTCCGGCTGCGAAGAAATCACGGGAGCGAACGATGCAATAGGCCAATGAACAGGCTTTCGAAATTAGATAGGCGAAAACATAGGGCTCGAAATCAGGGACCCGGATAAATACCATCACGAGGATGATGGCCAGGAACACCAGGCGGTCGATCATGGTGGAATACGAGAAAAGCTTGGTCTCGTTCATCGACTGGAAGATATAGCCAAGGAATCCGGCAAGGTTATAGAGCACGGTGTAGAGGGCGAACGCCAGTAGGACGAACGAGCGCTGCGCCTCGGGCGCCCAAACAACGGCGATGATGGCGATGACGGCGGCCACGACGAGCTGGAATGCCATGCCGAAGCGGAACTGCGAGTTCACAGCTCGCTTGTCTATCTCGCCCCTCGTGTTACCGCCCTCGATGAGGTAGATACCGTCGTTGAGACCGAGCATGAAGAAGCCTGAGTAGCTCGCGTAAAAAATAAACAGCTGCCAATAGCCGTACGTCTCGACGCCGAGCACCTTCGGCACGAGAAGTGACATAGCGACGCTCGCCAAGAACGAGATACCCTGGGCCGCGAACGCGACAACCATGTTGCCCGCCAAAGACCTATAGTTCATGCCTGTCCCCTGGCTCATCTAGCAGCTCCCCAATGGAGCGCTCGTCCAGCGGACGATAGAGCTGTTCGATATGCGTCTCCACGAAACGCCTGTCCACCTTCGAGTAGTCGAGCGCAAGGAGCCGGTCGATGACGTCCTGGCTGAAGCGTTTCTTGACAGGTTTTGCCGGCACACCCCCAACGATCGTGTAAGGCTCCACGTCCTTGGTGACGACTGCTCCTGCTGCGACGACCCCCCCCCGGCCTATATGGACGCCGTCCAAGATGGTCGCGCCGTAACCAATCCAAACGTCTTCTTCGACGACGATACCGCCGTTCCCGCAAGCCTCATCGTAAGTCTCTCCCAGGACAAAGCGGCGCAGAGGAAACGTCGTGAAATGGTCGATGGGATGGTTGTTGTGAATAACGAAAGTCACATTTGGCGCAATCGAGCATAATTCGCCTATGGCAAGCTTGGGTTGCTTGGACGCCGTAAGAACGTTGATTTCCCCGTAGGAGTAATCGCCAATTGTGACATTGTCGAGCCCGATTGTCCAACGCCCGAGTTGTGTTCTGTTGTGCTCATTGGCTTTGGCCCACTTTAAAGAAGCGGATACATGCCTAATTTTCGTTCGGATTCCTAGCATTTTAACTCCTGAGAAGAATTGACTTGCTCAGCATCAACGCGATGCAAAACAAGCTTGGTTCTAAACACAATAAGCCCCACAAAAAGAAGTTGCAGCCAAGTAGAAGCAAGCGAAAAATACTGATCTTGGAAGAACTGCATAAAGGCCGGATATAGAAGCAGACAGCTTAGGTATCCAAACAGTGCATCAACATTCTCTCGCTTGTAACAAAAACCAGACATCAAGCCCAAAATCGCACTCATAATAATGCTGTATACGACGCCAAAATCATCGCAGTAATACTGGAACATGGTGTATACATTGCTGGATACGCCATTGGCGATATATATAAATTGCTGGACAAGTTCGTTCGCGCCATCGCCCAGGCCAAGGGCCACGTTAAACGCCGAAAAGAATCGAAGCATGTTAGAGAACGTTCCACTCGGCTGATAAGAATCGAAAAATAGCTGGAAACAAACAAGGGGAGATGCAAGGTAGCTAATGAACTGATCAGAGAATAATTCACCGAAATTGAACGTGGAGTATCTATATCCATATTTAAGCCAGGCGAAACCGAAAAATATCACAAGGAAGGCAACCGAGCCAACAAGCAGCACATATACGCACTGCCTAAACGAAAGTTTTTTGCCTTTTACAAACACAGCCACCAACGGCAGTAGGTACCACAAAAAACCATTTCTGCTTAATTTTAAAAAACAACATGCAAGTCCTAAAATCACCTGCAATACAATAAGCTTTGAATTTTGCCTTCTGATCGTCTCATCGCACTTGAAGTACGAAAACAGGATAGCAATCGAGAATCCTTCGATAATATTTTCCGCATATCCCATCCAAGACGGCATCTTCAACGCATTGTCCGAATCTCCCGATTTCATAGTAGTAAGCAGAGTCGTTATTTGTTCGACCTGTGGCACTTGTGTCAAAAAGCAAGCGAATACAACCGCAACGACCAATACCTCAATCACAAGTATTTTCTTCAAGTTCTCATTGTCCAAAGAGAATAGTGCCTCGTGTCCGTTGGCCTCATGTTCTTTTCTGGAACCAGCTGAGAATAAAAAGAAGAATTGAAACGCAAGTATCCCTATAACTAAAACAAGATAGGCCGGACTGTTTTCATCAATCCTATATCCGCAATTTACTAGAGAGAAAAACGCCATCACCCATGCTAAGAGAGACAACGCGTTATGTGCAAATAAATCTCGCGTAATCAAAATCACGAGGCCAAGCATTATGAGCAGTGTTAAAGAATATAGATATAGCACGGCAACCTTCCGATACGTCGCTCTAGTTCGCTTTACGCGATAGTCCGTCATGAACTCCACGAATGATTGCGACAACTTTCGACATACGGTTTTGTTCAAATATGATCTTAATAGCTTCCTGCACTTCCTCTTTGAGACATACAGGAAGAGCAATCTCGCTTTTTCTAAAGAGAAGAATTTTATTTCTGGCTATGTAGTACTTGCGAAAACTGCTGTGGTTGGTGACGTGAATTACCTTGCCGAGAATCCGGACGCAGCGCATGTCTCCAAGTTCATGGGACAGTGAAGTCGCAGGGTCAATGACCACGCGATAGCCGGCTCTACGGAGTCGAATGCAGAAATCGCGATCAACGCTGTCGATGAACAATGCCTCGTCAAAACCGCCGATCTTCCTCCAGGCGCCAAGGCTCGTCAACGACGCGCTGGTTATCGTCCATTCGACCTCGTAGGGCCCATCTTGCGGCAAATCGTAATATTCCTCATTGCCCGCGTAAGAAATCCAAGGTGCAGCGATCCCAACGTCTTTGGCCAAATGCGCCGCCAGCTTCTCCACCAAGCCATCTTCACATACCGAGTCCTGGTCGAGCGTCAATACGGCGGTGCAGCGCTTCTCGTCTGCGGCAGCACATCCCATGTTGAGGGCGGCAGCAATGCCTTTGTTCTCCCCCAGGGGAACGAAAATTGCATTGTCATATTCACGGCAGAGCGCTTCCACCCCACCCGTCTCGTTTGAGCCGTTGTCCACGACAAAAACGTGTTCCACCTGTTCGGCTACAGCGGACAGACATTCCGAAAAGCGCGCAAGCTCCGGGTTGTAGGTAACGATGCAGGCCGCAATGCCCCTCATCAATGCCTCCTTAGGGCGACAATGAGGTTCACAATGCTAATTTTCTCGTTGGCCATCGGCCCCTTCTTAATCAATTGCGCTATAAGCGGTAGCGGCTTTCGCTCCTCCATGGCTTTGACGGCAACCTCGCGTGCCGCAATCTCCTCATCAAGTCGGTCGAGCGTACTGGAATCCAGCTCGTTGGCGCAGTACTTTCTACATGCCTTAATATGCTTAAGCTGATGCCTTCTGCCTTTAATGTGCTGTTCGGGGTTTGACAGTCTCGACTTCAGAGAATAGGTGGGCGCGGATGCGTTGCTCCTGTGAACCCTGTGCAGGACAAGTGCCTCTCCGCCGACGCGGTAGAATCCGCCCTTGGCCGCCGCGAAGAGCCCGAGCGGCGAATCGTACACGAGGTCCTCGCGCTCGATGATGGGAGTCATCTCATCCATAAAGGAGTGCTTCACGCCAAGCGTCAGGCCGCTACTGAGCATAGATGAGACCTGCTGGTCGAAGTCAACCTTCCATACTCCCTCCCCCGTGCGCCTAAGCGAGGTCTGGAATGTGTTGTCGGGCCTGTCGTCCTGGTCGATGATCGTCGTGTCGCACGACACTACGAGCGCGTCCTCGTGCCTCTCAAACACGGACATCATCTTGGAAATCTTGCCATCCGCCCAAACGTCGTCTTGGTCGGAGAAAAAGACGACATCACCCTTCGCGAGCGAGCATCCCTTGAGGTAGTTGCCAACGAACCCGAGGTTCTTCTCGTTGCGATAGATCCTCCATGTGTCCGTCAGGCCGTGCTCATCAATGTACGCATCGATGTACTCCGGCGTGCCATCGCTCGAACAGTCGTCGACGATCACCACCTCGTCAGCCTGTCGCCCCTGCGAAACAATCGAGTCAAGCTGCTCCCGAAGGAACTGCCTTCCGTTGTACGTCGCCATGACGATGGTGGCCGTCATTCCCCTATGGATGACGCCATCCATATTAGCCATCAGCAGCCCCGAACTTCTGTGGTGCGCCGATGCAAGATCAAGGAATCGCTGGAAAACTCGCCTTTCACGATGCTTCCCGCCGAGACCACCGAGTTCGCCTCGATTTTCATTCCTCGAAGGATTATCGTTCCCGCGCCTATCCAACAGTTCTCTCCAATCTCCACCGGTACGCATACGAAGAAGCCCTCTTTGAGGACCCCTCCATGAAGGTATGGTCATGTTCGTAAACGAGGACATTTGGTCCGAACTCTGTGCCTGCGCCGATAGTTACCGCGTCATGACAGATGTCCATGCGGTTATAGTTGATGCGGACGTTGCCGTCGATTGTAGAGTTCGAGCCTTTTCTCTCCGTAATCTTGCTTCCGCTGAGGATTCGGACGGTGCACCCGATATTGACTTTCGAGCCCTCATTGAAATTACAAACCTCATTGTGTGAAATCCTTTGGATCGCGCCTTTGAGGTGAAGGCTTCCCATCAGCCCAATTTTCCAAACGGACATCCTTAAAAATGTCCATGTAGCGCTGATAACGTTGTTCACCGCCCCCCTCAACGGCGCGCCTCCTTCGCTTCTTCTATAACCGCCATTTCCTTCAGGTAGCGCTCGACAATTATCTGCCTGTCGAACTCCCTCTCGACCTTTCTCCTGCCGTTCAGGCCCATCTCCCTTTTCTCGGCATAGGACAGGGCAAGAAAATTCTCGATTTTTGAGATAAGGTCTTCCGCGTCTCTCTGCTTTACGACGAAGCCATTAACGCCGTCATCCACGACCTCCCTGCACCCAGGCCGGTTCGTCGTAATGATCGGTCTGCCGCAGGCGCAGCTCTCCAGCAGGACATTCGACATACCCTCCGGATAGAAAGTGGGATGCACCGTGCAGCTTGACAGGGCATGCATCTCTCGCACGTCTTTGACGCTTCCGTGGTAGATGACGACGCCGTCCTTCTCGCAAGCCTCGAGGGAACCTCTGTATTCTTCCTCACAGCTGCCGCAGACATGAAACTCTGTATTTGGGTGCCTTCCTCGAATCTGCCTAGCAGCTTCGAGGAATTCTTCGATGCCTTTTTCACGCATTACTCGAGCGAAGAAGAAGAAACGAATAACCCCATCGTCTTTTGGATAGTCCAAAAGACGAAATCGCTGAAGATTAACTCCGGAGCCAGGCAACAGATCGCAACGATTCCCTACGATCCCCCTGGATAGCATAAAATCCCTGTTCGCCTCGTTTTGGAAAAAAACGACCTGTGCCCTCTTCAGCCCTAGCTTATAAAGCCCGAGTGTTAACTTCTGAAGCGGTCCATCATTCTCGACCGCAGTACCCAATCCTGTAATATTAACAAGGTAGGGAATACCGAACTTACCGCAGAGAATACCACCATACACGTTTGGTTTAATTGTATATGTAAACACAATGTCGGGTTGGATCCTTTTGAGCACCTTTCGATAAAAACGAATCAGTTGGATATCGTCTACTGGATTCGTGCCACGCCTAATTAGAAATGGATTATCAATGAAGGAAGCCCCGAGTTTTTCAATCTCAGGAACCAGCTCGCCGCTTGGTATGCAGAAATTAACCTCATGCCCAGCTTTAACGAGTTCCGCGATCAGTTCACCCCTAAAATGAAGCAAGCCTCCATCATTATTGGCAAGGATCAGCACCTTCATCGAGTCTCAACCTTTCCATCTGATGGCGTACCTGTGAACGCTTCCATAGTCACCGAGGTGCCACTGCTAATTCCACTTCGGCTGAAAATTACCTTGAACGTTGTTAAGAACACTTTTAGGTCCATAGTGAAGGTGCAATTGCGAGCGTATTCCACGTCATAGGCGAACTTCTGCTCCCAGCTAAGAGCGTTGCGCCCGTTCACCTGCGCCCAACCCGTCATACCTGGCCGCACATCATGGCGGTGGCGCTGTTCCTCGTTGTAGAGGGGCAGGTACTGTACCAGAAGCGGCCTAGGTCCAATCAGGCTCATGTCGCCCTTTAAGATGTTGAACACTTCGGGCAACTCGTCCAAGCTTGTGGAACGCAAGGCGCTGCCGAATTTAGTCAGGCGCACCTCGTCAGGCAGCAGTTCGCCGTTCGCATCGCACTCGTCGGTCATTGTGCGGAACTTATACATCTTGAAGATGTTTTCACCCTTGCCAGGTCGCTCCTGAGTAAACAGCACAGGAGTACCCAACTTGATCTTAACCAAGATGGCCAGGATAGCGTACATCCACCAGAACAGCACTATAAAAGCAAGAGCGATGATAAAATCGAGCGCTCGCTTCACGCAGCGCTCGTAAAAGTTAGCTTTGTGGACGGCTTGCGCCATTACGCGAAGCACCCCTTGATGACCTCGATAATGCGGTCCTGCTGTTCGGGCGTCATCTTATTATCAGAGGGCAGACATAAACCACGCTGGAAGATGTCGGCGCCTACATCCAAAGGCAAGCCATCTGCACCCGTTGCACCGCCAGAGATATAGGCGTTTGTCTTAGCCCTACCATTTCCTTCGCGTGTCACAAATGCGTTCATGCGATAGATTGGCTGCATGTGCATAGGCTTCCAAATGGGACGGCCTTCTGCATTGATGGCGGCGATAGCCTCAAGAATTTCGGTGGGGCAGCTCTTACCAGACTCGCTTACGTAAAGAGCCTCACTCTCACCGCGAACCTGTTTACACATGGCATCAGAATCAATAAGCATGCAGGAAAGCCAGAAATTCGGCTCGCAAACGCTGGAGTCATAGGGGTTCATGCTCACCGGCAGCCCCTTGAAGCCCTCCTTGTAACGCATGTAAATAGCCTTCTTTTGGGCAATATGCTCCTCCAGATAGGGAATCTGGCCACGCACTACGCCTGCAATCACGTTGCTCATGCGATAGTTGTAACCCAGCTCTTCGTGCTGGTACCACGGAGCAGCTTCGCGCGACTGAGTTGACCATTTGCGCGCTTTATCGGCTGCTTCTTTGCTGTCCGTTAATAGCATGCCACCAGCGGAACCGGTGATGATCTTATTGCCGTTAAAGCTGATTGCGCTGACATCGCCGAAGGTGCCCGTTTGAACGCCCTTATAGGTGGCACCCAACGACTCGGCGGCATCTTCAACAAGAATAGCTCCGTGTGCATCGCAAACGGCCCTAAGCTCATCGACCTTACCGGGCGTACCGTAAAGATGTGCCGCCACAACGACCTTAGCAGTCGGGTGCAGCTCAAATGCCTTCTCCAAGGCAACGGGGTCCATGTTCCAGGTATCGCGCTCAGTATCGATAAATACAGGGACGCCACCCTCATATACAACTGGGTTCACCGTAGCGTCGAACGTCATATCGCTGCAAAGGACCTCATCACCGGGCTTAATTCCAGCGAGTTTCATGGCAAGATGCAGCGCAGAAGTACCGCAAGAAAGGGCAACGGCATAGCCGCAACCAATCTTTTCGGCCATTTGGCGCTCGACCTCATTTATGTTCTCGCCTACCGTCGACATCCAGTTAGTCTCGTAGGCTTCGGTGATGTATTTAAGCTCATCACCATGCATGGTCGGCGAACTAAGCCAAACCTTATTCTCGAAGGGTTTAATGTCCATCTTGGCTCCTTATCCCTAATCGTTAAACTGCGGATGATATGTAGGTACAACCTCAGCAAGAACGGACTTAACAGTGTCGTTATCCTTGTCGAGGCAGTCATGAAGCTTCTCGAGCTTGTCTTTGATCTCTTCCATCTTGTCGGCCTCGGCTGTGGAAATGCGAATCTCGGAGTGCTCGGTCGGCAGGAGCTGCTCGTTGTCCATTAGGAGCTCCTCGTACATCTTTTCGCCAGGACGCAGTCCGACTTCTTTGATCTGGATATCCTTGCCAGGCTTAAGTCCGCTCAGCGTAATAAGGTTGATGGCAAGGTCGTAGATCTTGACCGGCTCGCCCATGTCCAGTACAAAAATCTCGCCGCCATGCGCCAAAGCTCCGGCAGTAATGACAAGCTTGCTGGCCTCGGGGATGGTCATGAAGTAACGCGTGATATCCTTGTCCGTAATGGTGATAGGGCCACCCTCGCGAAGCTGGCGCTTAAACAGCGGGATGACCGATCCATGACTACCCAGAACATTGCCAAAGCGAACAGCCGTAAAGATGGTCTTACTGTTTGCCGCATAATACTGAACTATCATCTCATCCATACGCTTGGTGGCACCCATTACGTTGGTGGGATTAACGGCCTTATCGGTAGAAATCTGCACGTAGTGGCTGCACTGGTACTTGTCGGCAAAGCGCACGACGTTGATCGTGCCAAAAACGTTATTCTCGATTGCCTCGCGGGCGTTGTGTTCCATAAGAGGAACGTGCTTATGGGCTGCAGCGTGGAAAACAACTTGAGGATGGTACTTTTCAAAGACCTTGGTAATCGCTGGGAGATGTGTAATGGAGCCGATATAGACTTGAATATCAGTGCCTTGATCATGAGCGGTCTTGATGATGTCGTGATACAGCTCATAGGTAGTGTTCTCGTAAATGTCGAACAACACGATTTGCGCAGGTTTTGCCGGAAGCAGCTGACGTACAAGCTCTGAGCCAATAGATCCGCCGCCGCCCGTGACCAAAATGCGCTTACCGGTAACGTAGCCCATCTGGTTAAGATCAAGCGATTTTTCCTCACGAGAAAGTAAGTCGCTGATTTCGACCTCACGAAGGACAACCCTGCCTACACCATTCTGTGGAATATCACGGACATTGGGGAGCGTGAGGACCCTAAGACCTGTTTTCATGCACAGGTCATAGATACGCTGACGCTCTTCATGCGTGGCACTCGGAATTGCTACGACGATCTGTTCCGCTTCACAATCGTGCGCAATAGTAGGGATGTCGGCGCAAGTACCGCAGACCTTAACGTCATGAATACGCTGCTTTTGCTTATTAGGATCATCGTCGACAACGGCAACCGGATCACCGAGCATATCGGGGTCTCCGTTGAGCATACGTTTGATGGAAAGAGAGCCTGTCTCCCCTGCTCCTACGATGAGCGTACGCGGGAGATGCGCATCGGTATTGCTTTTAAAACGCCAGAGCTGGCTACCATAAATGGCACGAATGGCAAAGCGTCCGCCACCGCAAATGATGAGGACAACAGCCCATGCCATAACGTCCTCGCGAAGGGTCATGCCCTTGCCAAATAACACGTTAAAGATAACGTCGCCAATTACTGAGCCCACCGTTACAGCAGCAACAATACGTCCAGCCTCGGAAATGCTCGCATAGCGCCACAAGCTGCTATACATGTGAAAGAACCAAAAGACGACAACGTTAACAAGCGCGAGCACAAGAATAGCCGGACATGCACCGGCTGCCCCGCTGAACGTCGCCCAATGCTGCGTTCCCCACGATGCAACAAACACGGCAATAAAAGTCGCCACAATGTCATATGCCATCAACGCATACGGTTCAAATGCGCTCAGTTTCCCCTTTTGCTTTGCGCTCTTAGATTCGGTGTTCAAGATTTGTTCTCTTCCCTTTTGATCCCGTTATCCCCGCCCCGGGGATCCCCTTGCTCCTTTAAACAGCCGCCAGCAGCTAGGCGATCGCCTTTTTAAGGTTTCGCATTACGCGCCGCTCGGCTGAAAGCACGGCAAGGCCAACGCGCGTAGTTACGCGTCGGCCGCACAGGTCGAGCTCCAAATAAGCAGTACTCTTGCGTCTGTTAATGGTTTTGATAAGGCCTTCGTGACCCAGCAGCGGACCTGCCGTCACTACGACCTGGTCGCCGTCTTTTAAGGCCTCGCTCATAGGAACTACGCGGTCTCCCTTATGCGTAAAGCCACCAATAAGCTGGACCTCTTCTTTTGCCAGCGGCACAAACTGACCGTCCTAGGATAGCACCCGGGCAAAGTCGTCCATGCGTAGCAGATACTGTTGCACGGTGCGTGGATCTGCCGTATCGCAGATAAGGTAACCGGGAAAGAGTGACTTGGTTGTGTTGACCCATTCGCCATGTACCTTGATCTCGGTTTGAAATTGGGGATAAAAGAGCTCCTGCATGGCACCAGCCGGCACCATGCGCTCGATGCGCTCGCGCATTACGTCTTCGCGACCGTTAATGACCTGGATTACATACCACACGAGCACCACCCCCTTGCTGTCTTACGTGTGGCTCACGGGGTTTGGGTATGGCTTCGCCAGGGCGCTTGTGCGCGAAGGCGCTCCATATTCAAACCCTGAGCCCAGTTAGACAAGCACGTGGCTCTGCCCCACCGTGAACGGTATGTATAAGTGCAGTGACTAGAGACGCGGACGTGTATCGCAAAAAGACCGCGTCTCCAGCTAGCTGCGTGCGATCCAGTCAAGCGGGAACAAAACTGGACCGCACGCAAACAGCTGTAGGACTGCTTGAAATTGTCATGAGATGTCGATTCGAAAGGACAGCTTGCACATAACAAGAACTAAGCCATTCGATGCGATACGCATGACGACATTATTGGAGCTCGTGGTTTTTCTGGCACCGCCGTTACGGCCGGATGCTGATCGACCCTGCGCTTTGCGGCTTGCTGTAGCCGTGGACACAGTTGAACCCATGTAACGATAGATATCCTAGCACAAGGCGACTAGAAACCTATTTAGGCCGCGCGCGACAACATATCGTTCATTTGCAGTGCTTAAGGGGGTAATTTTGCAAACTTGTTCACATTAACGCAGGTTTATGCGGGTGTAGCTGTTGGCACGCACAGTCCGAGCTGCAACGCTGACGGCGTGAAATGCAAAAAGGAATTATGCTGGGTTAACAAACTATGTACAGAAGTGGGAAATAAATTGCGCAACTTTTTTGGGTGTGGGTGTTGGTGTGGCGTCACTTTGATTTGTGCAGTTGCTGCATATGAAAAAAGCCTCCAGTTTCCCGGAGGCTTTATATTCACAATGGTGGAGACGAGGGGGATCGAACCCCTGACCTCTTGACTGCCAGTCAAGCGCTCTCCCAGCTGAGCTACGCCCCCGTGACGAGGAGATACTATAGGGGAAGTTGGCGCGACGTGCAAGGACTTTTTTGGGTCAGACTCTAAATACCTATTGATATAGGTAAGCGATTGCCGTGCCGGTGTGAACTTGGATCGTGGCTGTAGACCTGACGACGTTGCTAATGCCCGTGTCAGCTAACAAGCCCAGCGGGCTCCGATCTAGCTCCCACTCTAGGCCGTGTTCGCTTACCTTTGTGTTGGGGGCTATGGCGATGATGGAGAACGTCTTGCCTTCTGCGCCTTCGATGGTCCACGACTCACCCGCGTGAAGGAAGCGAGCGACCACCTTGTCCTCGGCGATCCAGATGGGAGCATCCTCGTAGCTCGCGAGCAGCCCCAGTACGGAAAGCGCCATATCCGGGCGGCCGCCGGTGGCGCAGGTCGCAACCACTTCGGCACGCGGCCAACGACGGCGGACGGAATCGAGCGCCAGTGCCAGATCGGTATAGTCCTTGTAGGGGTCGTGACGCTCAACTTCAAAGTCAGTTGCGGCATCGACCAGCGCGCGACCCGCGTCACTAACCGTGTCGGCATCTCCCACATATACATCGCAGCCCAGCCCTGCGCCCAGCAGCGCGTCGAGCCCGCGGTCCACGGCGACAACGTGATCGCACCCCCCCGCCAGCCTACGCAACAGATCCGCGCTCGCCACCACGGGCGAACCGCAGACCAACAATACCTTGCAAGCCACAGCCCTCGCCTATCCCTCAAACGCAAGCACGCGGGCCAGATCAAGGTCCTCATAGCTATCGATAAAGATGTCGCAGTTGGCACGAACCTTGTCGCGCTCCATACGGCCGTGCGGGTCATAGATGCCCACGCGCTTAAAGCCGGCGGTGCCAGAGCTCTTAAGGCCAAAGACGGCGTCCTCAAACACCCACACGCGCTCAAACTTGTGCCCGTGGCGCTCTTCCAGGCGACGCAACGCCAGCTCGTACACGTCGGGGAACTGCTTAGAACGCCCGGCCTCGCCCGTGGTGGTCACAAACTCCATGTAGGCATTAAGCCCGACCCCCGAAAGCGCAGACTTAACAAGCTTGGCTGGCGTGGACGTGGCAACGCACATGGCAATACCGGCGGCCTTCGCCTGCTTCAAAAATGCAAGCAGACCCTCGCGCGGCGGCACCTTGGAGTAGCCATCGATCAGGATGTCGCTCAGCTCGCGATACAGCTCCTCGCCATTCGCGCCAACGCCCCAGGTATCGTGGTAGGCTTGGCATTCGTCCTCCATCGAAAGATGCTCAAACTGGGCAAAATCGTCTACCGTCACATCGACGCCGTGGCGGTGCAATAACTCTGGCTGGGCATAGGCCCAAACGGGGGTGCTATTAACCAGTGTGCCGTCGCAATCGAAAATAAAAGCAACACTTGGGGCAGCGATGTGGTCCATATATGAGCCTTTCGATGTCAAAGGGTAAACAACCTGCTAAAAACGTTTTACCAAACGTCAACCTAACAATCTAGAAACGCTAATTGATAAAACTGTCAAGAGTTTTACCACGTCAATTCTGCAAGTGGTATAAACATGGCGCTTACCGATTAAACGCCCCCGCAAATCCTCTTTCGTTCATAAAAGTAACGTACAGGTGTTATCGTAGTTTCTGCCGAAAGTTCCACCGAGCACGCGAGGTGGAACGAATCATAGAACTATCGCCGTCCCTTCGATTCGTGCAGCCTTGGACCTTTCGCATCTAGTCACCAAGGCAACACGCTGCCGCGTCATGATGGGATCAAACGTGAGCGATACAAAGCTAAAGCCAGCAACCAAAAAGCCTGCTACCCGTAAAGCCGCCCCGCACGCACCGGAGCTCTCCAAGGACGATGTCTACCTGTTTGGCATTGGAATGTGGGAGCGCAGCTGGGAAAAGATGGGCGCTCACCCCGACACGCAGAACCGTACGCGCGGCTGGCGTTTTTGCGTTTGGGCGCCCGACGTAAAGAGTGTTCACGTCATTGGCGAATTTAACGACTGGGATGAGCAAGCCAACCCGCTGGTGCCCATGCATACGAGCGCTATTTGGGAAGGCTTTATTCCTGGCGCCGAGCAGGGCCAGCTCTATAAGTATCTCATCGAGACCAACGAGGGCGAAAAGCTCTACAAGGCCGATCCGTACGCCTTTAAGGCCGAGTGCCCTCCGGGTACCGCGAGCGTGCTGTGGACCCTCGATGGCTACAAGTGGAACGACGCCGCATGGCTCAAGCGCCGCGCCAGCCATAACCACATGTCGCAGCCCCTTAACATCTACGAGGTGCATATTGGCTCGTGGAAGCGCCACGGCGACGCGCCGCAGGGCGAGCCGGACGAGTACGGCAACTACCCCGGACCCATGGATCCCTTCCCCGCGCAGCGCGGCGAGTTCTATACCTACGACGACCTGTCGGTGGAGCTCGTGGACTACGTGCGCGACATGGGCTATACGCATATCGAGGTCATGCCGCTTATGGAGCATCCCTTCGACGGCTCCTGGGGCTACCAGACGACCGGCTACTACGCCGCCACGTCGCGCTACGGCAACCCGCAGCAGCTCATGCACTTTATCGATGCATGCCATGAGGCGGGCATCGGCGTGATCATGGACTGGGTGCCCGGCGGTTTTTGTGCCGACTCCCACGGCCTTGCCACCTTTAACGGCCACATGCTGTTTGAGCACGAGATTCACCCCAACTGGGGCACGCACAAGTTTGACTTCGCCCGCGGCGAGGTCCGCTCCTTCCTGGTCTCCAACGTGCTGTACTGGCTCGAAAACTTCCACGTGGACGGCATTCGCATGGACGGCGTGTCCAGCATGCTGTACCTCAACTTTGGCATCGACGATCCCGGTCAAAAGAAGTTCAACAAGTACGGTACCGAGGAGGACCTGGACGCTAGCGCGTTTATCCGTCAGGTCAACTGCGCTGTAGAGGCGCACTACCCCGACGTGATGATGATGGCCGAGGAGTCCACCGCGTGGCCGCTCGTGACCTATCCGCCGCAGGACGGCGGTCTGGGCTTCCACTACAAGTGGGACATGGGCTGGATGAACGACACCCTGCACTACATGCAGACCGATTTTCCGTGGCGCCCCGGCAACCACGGCCTGCTCACGTTCTCCATCATGTACGCCTTTACCGAGAACTTCATCTGCCCGCTGAGCCACGACGAAGTCGTGCACGGCAAGTGCTCACTCATCGGCCGCATGCCGGGCGACTGGTGGCGCCAGTTTGCCGGACTGCGCACGCTGGCCTTCTACCAGATGACGCATCCCGGTGCCAAGCTCAACTTTATGGGTAACGAGATCGGCCAGTTTATTGAGTGGCGCTACTACGAGTCCATCCAGTGGTTCCTGACCGAGGAGTACGAGACTCACCGTCATCATCAGGCGTTTATCAAGGCGCTCAACCACCTGTACACCGCCGAGCCCGCCCTGTACGAGCGCGGCTACACCGACGACGGTTTTACCTGGATCGACGCGGACAACTCCAAGCAGTCCATCGTGAGCTTTGTGCGCCAGGGCGAGGACGTCGATGACGACCTGGTGATCCTGATCAACTTTGACCCGGCGAGCTATGAGAGCTTCCGTGTGGGCGTGCCGCGCGAAGGTGACTGGGAGGTCATCTTCGATTCCGACCGTCCCGAATTTGGCGGCAGCGGCTATGCCGGCGAGGAGCCCTATACCTGCTCGAGCGAGCCCTATCCCTGGAACGGGCAGATGGACTCTATCGAGATGAAGGTGCCTGGCCTGGCAGGTGTGGTGCTTAAGCGCCGCGGTCCCAGCAGCTATAAACCGCCCGTGGTTGAGAAGCCCAAGAAGGCGACGCGCAAGCGCTCGTCCACAGTGAAGCCCAAGGCCGCGGCTGCCAAGAAGGCTCCGGCCAAGGCGAAGGCTGCCAAGCCCGCTGCCAAGGCTTCGGCCAAGTCCAGCACGGCCAAGAAGGCAGCCACCAAAAAGGCTGCTCCCAAGGCCAAGGCAGCTGCTGTTAAGGCTCCTGCCAAGAAAGCGTAACAAAGACGTTACCACTGTAATTACCCGCCCCGTGGGGGCGTAGGATACAAGTCATAACCGTTCCGGGAGAAACATCCCCGGGGGAAAGGAACGTATGAATAAGATCTTCGACAACAAGCAGGAGTTTACCGAGCTCTATCGCGAAGCCGTCATGAGCATCAGTGGCAAGAGCGTCGAGGCCGCCAGCGACCTGGACCGCTTTAACGCCTTGGCCAAGCTCGTGGCCGAGAAGGCCCGCACCGTTGCCACCACCAGCGACGCCCGTGTGGCCGCCGAGGGCAAGAAGCGCGTGTACTACTTCTCGATCGAGTTTTTGATCGGCCGCCTGCTCGACAACTACCTGCTCAACTTTGGCGTGCGTGACATGGTCGCCGAGGCGCTCGACGACATGGGCTTTGACCTGTCCGTCATCGAGAACCAGGAGCCCGATCCGGCCCTGGGCAACGGTGGCCTGGGCCGTCTGGCCGCATGCTTCCTGGATTCCATGGCAGCCGAGGGCATTGCCGGCTATGGCAACGGCATGCGCTACCGCTACGGCCTGTTTAAGCAGGAAATCGTCAACGGCAGCCAGGTCGAGGCCACCGACGAGTGGCTCAACCACGGCTATCCCTGGGAGGTCCGCCGTCAGGACAAGGCCGTGACCATTAAGTTTGGTGGCCATGTTGAGGGCTTTGAGGAGAACGGCCGCACGTTCTACCGCACGGTGGACACGCAGGACATCCTGGCCGTCCCCTACGACATCCCAGTGGTGGGCTATGCCGGCGAGACCGTCAACAAGCTGCGCGTCTGGGCCGCCGAGCCGGTCGAGGAGCACTTTGACCTCGAGGCCTTCAACCGTGGCGACTACGCCCTGGCCGACGCCGAGCGTGCCGAGGCCGAGGCCATCAGCGCCATCCTCTACCCCAACGACGCCGGTGAACATGGCCGTCTGCTGCGCCTGAAGCAGGAGTACCTGTTTGTCTCGGCCGGCATCTACAGCCTGCTCGAAACCTTTGAGAAGGAGCACGGCGAGAACTGGGGGCTGCTGCCGCAGTTTGTGGCCATCCACACCAACGACACGCACCCCGCCATGTGCGGCCCCGAGCTCATGCGCATCCTCATCGACGAGAAGAAGCTCGAGTGGGACGACGCCTGGAACATCGTGACGCAGGTCGTGAGCTACACCAACCACACCATCCTGCCCGAGGCTCTGGAGAAGTGGCCCATCGGCACGTTCTCCAAGCTCCTCCCCCGCGTGTACCAGATCATCGACGAGATCAGCCGTCGTTGGCACGAGTCGTTCGACACCACGCAGGAGGGCTGGCAGGAGCGCCTGCGCCAGACCGCCATTCTGTGGGACGGCGAGATCCGCATGGCCAACCTGTCCGTGATCTGCAGCCACAGCGTCAACGGCGTGGCAAAGATTCACTCAGACATCATTAAGAACATCGTGCTCAAGGACTTCTATGCCCTGACGCCCGAAAAGTTCAACAACAAGACCAACGGCATCTCGCACCGTCGCTTCTTTGCCGAGGCCAACCCCACCTACGCCAAGCTCGTGACCGAGGCCATTGGCGATGGCTGGCTCAAGGACGCCTTTGAGCTGGAGAAGCTTAAAGAGTTCCAGAACGACACCGAGTTCCTGAAGGCCGTGGGTGCCTCCAAGCGCGCCAACAAGGAGCGCCTGGCTGCCTACGTCAAGGCCGAGACCGGTCTGGTCATTGACCCCAACACCGTCTTCGATGTTCAGGTTAAGCGCTTCCACGCCTACAAGCGCCAGCTCATGAACATCATGAAGGTGATGGACATCTACAACCGTCGCATCGCCGATCCCAACTTCCACGTGACGCCGACGACCTTCATCTTTAGCGGCAAGGCTGCCTCGAGCTACACCTTCGCCAAGGAGACCATCCGCCTCATTAACTCCGTTGCCGAGGTCATCAACAACGACCCGCGCGTCAACGAGGTCATGAAGGTCAGCTTTATCCCCAACTTCCGCGTGAGCAACGCCCAGCTCATCTACCCCGCCGCCGAGATCTCGGAGCAGATCTCCACAGCCGGCAAGGAGGCCTCGGGCACGTCCAACATGAAGCTCATGATGAACGGCGCCATTACGCTGGGCACCCTCGACGGCGCCAACATCGAGATCGCCGACCTGGCCGGCCGCGAGAACGAGGCCATCTTTGGCCTGACCGCCCCCGAGGTCGAGCAGCTCTGGGCATCCAACAGCTACTTTGCGTGGGATACCCTAAACGGCGACCGCGAGCGTCTGGGCCGCGTGATGGACGAGCTCAAGGACAACACCTTTGCGGGTCTTTCGGGCAACTTCGAGAGCATCTACAACGAGCTCATGAACAACAACGATCCCGACCTGGTTATGGCAGACTTCCGCAGCTACGTGGATGCGTGGGAGAAGCTCACCGGCAGCTACGGCGACCAGGAGACCTGGAACCGCGAGGCGCTGCTCAACACCGCCTCGAGCGGCTGGTTCTCGAGCGACCGCACCATTCGCGAGTACCGCGACGAGATCTGGCACGCGTAAAGGCGCGCGAGTTCCCCTATGCCAGCACGGCATTACTCGACGGGCGTGACATTGCGCCGCGCCCGTCGCTAATGGGTTTAGGAACATCGATGACAGAAGGAGAAATCGATGAGTAAGAAAGGATGCATCGCGATGCTCCTCGCAGGAGGACAGGGCAGCCGATTGGGGGCACTCACCCAAAAGATCGCTAAGCCGGCGGTTAGCTTTGGTGGCAAGTTCCGCATTATCGACTTTTCGCTCTCCAACTGCTCCAACTCGGGCATCGACACGGTGGGCGTTCTGACGCAGTATCGCCCCTACCTGCTGCATGCCTACGTGGGCTCCGGCGAGGCGTGGGATCTGGACAGCCGTGACGGCGGCGTGTCGATTCTGCCGCCGTACGAGACGCAGACCGGTGGCGCCTGGTATGCGGGCACGGCCGACGCCATTACGCAGAACCTCGACTACATCAAGGCCAACGACCCCAAGTACGTCCTGATTCTTTCGGGCGATCACCTGTATCGCATGGACTACCGCAAGATGCTCAAGACGCACATTGAGAACAACGCCGACCTCACGGTGAGCGTTATGCCCGTGCCGTGGGAGGAGGCCAGCCGCTTTGGCATCCTGACCACCGACCCCGAGGACGGCCGCATCACCAAGTTCACCGAGAAGCCCGATAAGCCCGATTCGAACCTCGCGTCCATGGGCATCTACATCTTCTCAGCCGACGTGCTGATCGAGGCGCTCGAAGAGGACGCTCTGGACCAGCGCTCGAGCCACGACTTTGGCAAGGACATCATCCCCAAGCTGCTCGGCGAGGGCAAGCGCCTGTACAGCTACGAGTTCCACGGCTTTTGGAAAGACGTCGGCACCATCGCCAGCTTCCACGAGACCTCGATGGACCTGCTGGGCAACAACCCCGAGTTCGATTTGTTCGACAAGCACTTCCCCATCATGTCCAACATCACCACGCGTCCGCCGCACTACATTGGCCCGGACGGCCGCCTGGACGACTGCCTGGTCTCCAACGGCTGCAAGATCTACGGCACCGCTCGCCACTCGATCATTTCGACCGATGTCATCATCGAGGAGCGCGCCGTGGTCGAGGACTCCGTGCTGCTGCCGGGTGCGCACGTTAAGAGCGGTGCGCACATCTGCCGCGCTATTTTGGGCGAGAACTCCACGGTCGAAGAGGGCGTGAAGCTCGGCTCTGTCGATACCACCAAGGATACGGCCGTCGTTGGAAATGACGTCGTTATCGGGAAGGGGGAATGATCCGATGATCAATCGCAAGGCCATCGGTTATATCACCGCTAACTACTCTTCGAGCTACGGCAGCGTGCTGCTCAAGGACCGCCCCATCGCGTCCGTTCCGTTTTTGGGCCGCTACCGCTTGATCGACTTCCCGCTGTCCAACATGATGAATGCCGGCATTAAGACCGTCGGCGTCGTCATGCCGGGCAATTACCGCTCGCTGATCGACCACGTGGGCTCGGGTAAGGACTGGGGCCTGGACCGCAAGAAGGGCGGCCTGTTCATGGTGCCCGGTAATGCGTATGGCACCACCAAGGGCGGCATGCGCTTCTTGCTGCGCGACATCATCTCCAACAAGACGCTGTTCCAGCGCTCGGACAAGCCCTATGTTGTGATGATGGGCACCAACATCATCTTTAACATGGACCTCAACACCATCATCGACGCGCACGAAAACTCCGGTGCCCAGATGACCGTGGTGTACTGCAAGGCCACGCGCAACGTCGATGACGAGACCAAACTCGAAATTAACGAGAACGGCCGCCTGACGGGCGTGAGCGCCGGCGTCGCGTACGGCGACAACGCCTCTATGGACTGCTGCATCGTCAACCGCGAGACGCTGCTCGAGATTATCGACCACTACCAGGCCGCCGACTATCTGGACCTGCTCGAGGCACTCCAGGGCGACTTTGGCAACATCGACGTGTGCAGCTACGAGTACAAGGGCGAGGTCGTGGGCGTGTTTAGCGAGAAGTCGCTGTACCGCCGCAGCATGGACCTGCTCGACCAGACCGTGGCCGATCAGCTCTTTGACCCCGAGCGCCCGATCCTGACCAAGGCTCACGACGTGCCGCCTTCGCGCTATGCGACCGGCAGCCACGCGTGCAACTCGATCATCTCGGCCGGCTGCATCATCAAGGGCACTGTGCGCAACTCGATCCTGTCGCGCGGCGTCGTGGTCGAGGAAGGCGCTTCGGTGACCAACTCGATCATCAACCAGAGCTGCATCATCAAGAGCGGCGCCCGCGTTGAGAACGCCATCCTGGACAAGAACAACGTGGTTCCCACCAACACCGAGCTTCGCGGCACGCCCGAGAACATCCTGGTGCTGGGAAAGGCTCCGTTAACTTCCGACACCACCATCGTACGTTAACGTTGGCACCGCAACATCGCTCGTAACATGTAGAATAGCCGCCCGGTTAGCGCCAGGCGGCTATTCTCGAATTGCAACATGGGAGACAATATGGCAGATTCCAGCAAAAAGATGCAGATCGTGTTTGCCTCGGCCGAGTGCGCACCGTTCGTTAAGACCGGTGGCCTGGGTGACGTGGCGGGCTCGCTGCCTGCGGCGCTTGTGCGCGCCGGCGCCGAAGTCATCGTGATGGTGCCCAAGTACGCCACCATCAAGGACGAGTACAAGGCGCAAATGGAGCACTTTGCCGACTTTTACGTGAGCCTGGGCTGGCGCAATGAATACTGCGGGCTCGAGAAGCTTGAGCACGACGGCGTCACCTATATGTTCGTGGACAACGAGCGCTACTTTGCGCGCGACTACCCGTACGGCTTCTTTGACGACGGCGAGCGCTTCGCGTTTTTCTCCAAGGCCATCACCGAGAGCCTGCAGCACCTGCCCGAGGGCTTTGAGTGCGACATCCTGCACTGCAACGACTGGCAGACCGCAATGGCGCCCGTGTTCCTGCGCGAGTTCTACCAGGGCCTGCCGCTCTACGACCGCGTCAAGACCGTGTTCTCGATCCACAACGTGGCGTTCCAGGGCCAGTTTAGCGACACCGTGATGGAAGACATCCTGGGTGTGGCGCATATTCCGGCGGCAGCTACGCAGCTGCGCTGCGACGCCTGCAGCATCAACTACATGCTGGGTGCGCTGCACTATGCCGATGCCATCACCACGGTGAGCCCCACCTATGCGGGCGAGATCCAGACGCCCGAGTTTGGCGAGGGCCTGGACGGTGTGCTGCGCGAGCGCTCCTACGCGCTGCAGGGCATCCTCAACGGCATTGACGTGGCGGCCTTTGACCCGGCAACCGACAAGCGCATTGCCGCCAACTACACGGTTGACGACCGTTCCGGCAAGGCCGTGTGCAAGGCCAAGCTGCAGGAAGAGCTGGGGCTCGAGGTTCGCGACGACCGCCCGCTTATGGTGATGGTCACGCGCCTGACGCGCCAGAAGGGCATGGACCTGGTCATGTACGCGCTCGACCGCATCCTGGCCGGCGGCGTTCAGGTGGCCGTGCTGGGCACCGGCGACCGCGACTACGAAGACGGTCTGCGCTACTTCCAGGACAAGTACCCCGGCACCATGGCCGCGCGCATCGAGTTTGACCCGGCGCTGTCGCAGCGTATGTATGCCGCTGCCGATATGTTCCTGATGCCTTCGAAATTTGAGCCCTGCGGCTTGTCGCAGATCATCGCCATGCGCTACGGCACCCTGCCCATCGTGCGCGAGACCGGTGGCCTGAAGGACACCGTGCAGCCGTACAACGAGTTTACCGGCGAAGGCACGGGCTTCTCGTTTAGCAACTTTAACGGCGACGAGATGGGCGACGCGGTGTTCCGCGCGGCACGCCTGTTCTGGGACAACCGCGATGCTTGGAACCAGCTGGTCACGCAGGCCATGAGCCAGGACTTTAGTTGGACGCGCTCGGCCGACAAGTATCTGGACCTGTACTTCTTTATGCACCCGGAGATCGAGAGGCCGGTGGCTGTGGAGGCTGCGACTGAGGAGCCTGAGGCTGTTGAGGAGCCGGTTGCCGCTAAGGCCGAGCCTGCGGCGACCGTTAAGAAGCCCGCTGCTGCTGAGGAGCCTAAGGCCGAGGAGAAGCCGGCGGCCGAGGCCGAGGTTAAGTCCGCCGCGAAGCCTGCCGCCAAGAAGACGACGGCCCGCAAGACGACGGCTAAGAAGGCCACGACCACGAAGGCCACTGCTAGCAAGACTAGCCCCGCTAAGGCAACTACTGCCAAGGCATCGACCACGCGCAAGCGCACGACCGCCGCAGCCAAGAAAGCTGCCGAGGCCGAGATCGCTCCCGAGGTAAAGGCCGAGACCGCCACCGCCGAGGCTAAGCCTGTGGCAAAGGCTCCGGCCAAGTCTGCCGCCAAGAAGACGGCCGCGTCCAAGACCGCGACCACCAAGAAGGCAACGACCGCCAAGAAGACCACGGCAACGAAGTCGACGACGACAAAGGCTGCTACGACGAAGGCCGCCGCGAAGACGACCGCGAAGGCCGCCGCGAAGTCCGCCGTCAAGGTCGAGGAGGCACCCTCCGAGCCCAAGGCTAAGGCAGCTGTCGAGGCAAAGCCGGCCGCCAAGACCACCACGCGCAAGCGCGCTACGACGACGGCCAAAAAGACCACGACCAAGGCTGCTGCTCCCAAGGCAGAGGCTAAGGCCGAGGACAAGCCCGCAGTAAAGGCCGAGCCTGCTCCGAAAGCCGCAGAGGTCAAGACCGCTCCGAAGGCTACGGCAAAGACCAAGCCCGCCAAGGAGGCCCCGGTCTCCCCCGCTGTTCCGGCCGAGGAAAAGGCCCCGACCAAGAAGACCTCCGTCCGTAAGGCAACGGCCACCCGCAAGCGCCACTAATCCGGACGATTAGAACTTAATCCTCAACCAAGAAGAGGGCGCCCCAACCAGGCGCCCTCTTCTTGGTTGAACTTCTCTATTAAAAGGAGGGCCGGTTTACTACGACAAAATGGCTCCGACCGACCACGGCGTGTAATCTATGAAATTTGCAACGCTTCTACCTGCGTTTTTAGTATCACTAAAATGACTGTGGTTGAGCTCATTCAACTTGTCGTAGTAAACCGGGGTACTTTTGGTTGGCTACAAATAGTATCCGTCTGGGCGTTTTCGAATACCGCGATAATTTGGGTGGCAAAACGATTTTCTAGGACAACCGTTCGCCGATGGTAAACGGATGTTGTTTATACAGCCTGTGTACAACAGATATACTTATATCTTGTGCGTAAAGCCCATGGCCCGCAGGCCGTGATTCTATTGAACTGGACCGTATTATGAGATTGATTCACAACAGCCGTCTGCCGCAGTTTCGCACTCCGTTTGGCGCTGTGACCACTGGAACTTCCGTTTCGCTCTCGGTGATTTTGGAGGATGCCGACCCCAACCAGGCAACGCTTACGCTGCGCACCTGGGTCGATGAGATCGGTGAGTCTCTGTATCCCATGACGCACGAGGGCGACGGCATATTTACCGTAGAGCTTGAGTGCACCGAGCCCTGTCTTATCTGGTACAGCTTTATCTGCAACATCGAGGGCCAGCCCGAGGTACGCCTGGGTGCACCGCAGGGTCGCACCGGTGGCGAGGGTGTGACCTACAACTACGCCGAGGTTCCGTCCTTCCAGATTACCGTCTACAAGCACCGAGAGAACCGTCCCACTTGGTACGAGCGCGGTATGGTCTACCAGATCTTCCCCGACCGCTATGCACGCGACGAAAACTGGCGCGAACGCACGCTTGCCGAAGTTGAAAAACCGCGCAAAGGAATCCAGCGCCGCATGGTCGAGGACTGGAACGAACCGCCCGAGTACGAGCGTGCCGAAGACGGCTCCATCAAGACCTGGGATTTTTACGGCGGCTCGCTCAAGGGTATCCAAAATGACCTGCCCCGCATTGCCGAGCTAGGCTTTACGGCCATCTACCTCAACCCCATCTTTGAGGCCGCGAGCAACCACCGCTACGACACGGCCGATTACACCAAGATCGACCCGATCCTGGGCACCGAGCAGGACTTTACGGAGCTGTGCGAGGCGGCCGAGAAGCTCGGCATTTCCATCATCCTGGACGGCGTCTTCAACCATACGGGCGATGACTCGATCTACTTTAACCGCTACGGCAACTATCCCGGTGTCGGTGCGTGGCAGAGCGAGGACTCGCCGTGGCGCGATGCGTTTTACTTCCATGAGGACGGTTCGTATGACTGCTGGTGGGGCGTGGGCAACATGCCCGCCATCAACGAGAATTCCGAGCTGGTGCGCGAGAAGCTCCTGGGCAAGGACGGCGTGATTCGCAAATGGCTGCGCGCCGGTGCCCACGGCTGGCGACTCGATGTGGCCGACGAGCTTTCCGACGACTTCCTGGCCGAGATCAAAAAGGCCGTGCTCGCCGAGAAGCCCGACGCGCTGCTGCTCGGCGAGGTCTGGGAAGACGCCTCCAACAAGATCAGCTACGGCCATCTGCGCCGCTACCTGCAGGGCTCCGAGCTGGACTCTGCTATGGATTACCCCTTCCGCGACATGGTCATCGGCTTTTTAATGGGCTACAAGAACGCCTATCAGGCTGCCGAGGACATCGAGACCCTCCGCGAGAACTACCCGCGCGAGGCATTGTCCTGCGCGCTCAATCTGCTTTCGAGCCACGACCGCCCGCGCATTATCTCGGTGCTCGGCGGTGGTCCCGACGAGTCGCAGCTGCCCGAGAGCGAGCGCAGCAAGTGGCGCCTGGACGAGAATTCCATGGGCCTGGCCAAGAGCCGCTTTTGGTTGGCGACGCTCATGCAGATGACCTTCCCGGGCGTGCCCTCGATCTATTATGGCGACGAGTACGGCCTGGAGGGCCTCACCGATCCGGGCAACCGCCGTACCCTGCCGACCAAGGACCAGCTCCACGACTTCGATACGTTGGCCATCGTTAAGAACGCGTCTGCCGTCCGCCGCGCGCTGCCGTTTATGGTCGACGGCGAGATCAAGGCCTTCGCGCTCAACGACGACGTCTTGGCCTACACTCGCACGGGCAAAGACGGCGAGGCCGCGACGGTTATCATCAACCGCAGCCTGCGCAATTCGCACTGCGTGACGATCCCGGCGCTCGGCGAATGTGCGAGCGACGTGATTAGCGGCCACGAGTGCGAAATCCATAATGGCACGGTTACGCTCGACCTGTACCCACTGGGCTCTTCGATCATCTATCACCATGCCGAGAAGCGCCTGCAGGAGCCGCTCGATCACGGCGCGGGCGTCGTGTGCCATATCACCTCGGTACCCACCGACGACGACAAGCCCGGCACGATCGGTGCACCCACGCGTCGCTTTATCGATCACTTGGCCGCTATGGGCATGCGCTACTGGCAGGTTCTGCCTGTCAACCCGACGGACTTCTTCCGCTCCCCATACGCTGGGCCTTCGGCCTTTGCGGGCAATATTGACCTGTTGCCCGAAAGCCAGGAGGAGCTGGCTGCCGACTTTGAGACTTGGAAGATTCGCGGCGGCGAGGATGCCGATCCGCTCTACACGGCGTTTAAGCATCGCAACGCCGATTGGCTCGAGAAGTACTGCGTCTACATGGCCGTCAAGAAGTACTTTGAAGGCGGATCGCGTCACGATTGGCCGGCCGATGTCGCGCGCTACAACGAGCATCTGATTGATGACACGCGTTTCCACGACGAGGCAGAGCTGCAGGCGTACATGCAGTACCGTTTTGACCTGGCCTGGTGCGAGCTCATGAACAATGCGCACAAGAAGGGTATCGAGGTTATCGGCGACATTCCTATGTACGTTTCGGACGATTCGGCCGATGCATGGAGCGAGCCCGAGAACTTCTGGCTGTCCGATACCGGCAAGGCGATTGAGATTTCTGGCGCGCCGCCCGACAACTTTGCACCCGAGGGCCAGGTGTGGGGCAACCCCACCTTCCGTTGGGACCACATGAAGGAGAACGGCTACCGCTGGTGGATGGACCGTCTGCGTCGCGCGTTCTCGCTCTACGATCGTGTGCGCCTGGACCACTTCCTGGGATTCCACAGCTACTTTAGCATTCCCGCAGGTAAGGCCTGCGCCGACGGTCGCTGGCTGGCGGGCCCGGGCAAGGACCTGTTCCAGACCGCCTACGACGAGCTGGGTCCGCTCAACTTTATCGCCGAGGACCTGGGCTACCTGACGCCCGGTGTTCGCGCCATGGCTTCGACCTGTGGTTTCCCCGGCATGGACGTGCTGGAGTTTAGCGACTACGACGTTCGTTGCGGTGTGCACCCCACGCCCGGCAAGATTCTGTACACCTCGACGCACGACACGTCGACGCTCGCCGGTTGGTGCACGCGCTCCTTTGCGGGCGGCGACGAGCCGAGTGGTGTTGAGGTGGCGGCCAAGCTGATGGGCGACGCGCTGGCAAGCGACGCTCCCCTGGTGATGATGCCACTGCAGGATGTACTGGGGCTTGGCGACGATGCGCGTATGAACGTGCCGGGTGTCGCCACGGGCAACTGGACCTGGCAGGCAGACGAGGCCGACGTTGCGGCCGCCGAGCGCAAAACTGCACAGCTCTTGCGCAACACCCATAGATTCTGGGGCGAAGCGTGATAAAACCCACGATATAGGGTACAGTTACAGCTGTTTGAATTTATGCGGGCAGAGCGATCTGCCCGCTTTGTGCTGAAAAGGAAGTATTATGGCGCGCTACGATTACAAGTGCTCGAGCTGCGGCAACGTGTTTGAGGTTGAGCATCCCATGTCCGAGACCCCCGAGGTCGTGTGCCCGAGTTGCGGCGCTCCGGCGGCCAAGACGTTCTCGGCCAGCGGCATCAAGTTTGAGGGCAGCGGTTTCTACAACACCGACCAGCGCAGCGGTGGTTCCAGCACCACCGCCACCAGCGGCTGCTGCGCCAACTGCCCGCATAACCACTAGTGACAAACGGTCCCGCCACCCAGGTTTCCTGATGAGTTGCGGTGAAATAGTTCCTGAATCAGCCCAACCAACGGCCAAACAGGAACTATTTCACCGCAACTATTCTATAGATCGGATTTCGGGCTGATGCTAAGTTTGTAACATTTCAAAACTCTGCCGGATTTCGGGGCTGAATTGACAACCTCTATCCATTCCGGTAATTTGCAAATTTCAACAAGCCATCTACCTGCGATTTTGTTTAGGCCATTTTTGCTGTGGTCGGGCATCACCAATCTAGCCCCGTAATCCGCCCTACTTTTGATAACAGCAAGCATGAAACGGGACTATTTTTCCCACTCTTTACCGCTATTGCGATCTCCACTCGCACGACCTTCTGAGTTGCGGTGAAATAAGGACTATTTGGCGGGTAGATGCCGCTATTCAATCCCTATTTCACCGCAACTTAGTAGTTACTTGTGGACCAGGCGGGCGCAGAAGTGGCCGTCGTAGGAGTCGGCGTTTACGGGGACGCTTTGGAAGAGGCCTCGAGCGTTTTGGCGCAGGATGACGAGGCTCTTGGCGTGGTCGTACTCGGGGAGCTGAAGAATCTGGGCTTCGGAGAGCGGCGCCACGGTAAAGCCGGCGCCCTCGGGAGAGGCCAGAAAGGCATCCACGACCTGCGTGTTCTCTTCATCAAAAACCGAGCAGGTGGCATAGATAAGCTCACCGCCGGCAGCAACGCGCGCGGCTGCCTCCTTGAGCATCGTCAGCTGCAGGCGGGGCAGCTCAGTCGTAACGTCGTTCTCAGTCAGACGCCACGGTATCTCGGGGTGACGGCGCATGGTGCCGGTGCCAGAGCACGGCGCATCGATAAACACCGTGTCGAACAGAGCGGGCTCGCCAAGCATCGCATCAAACGACGTAAGCACCTCATTGAGCTCGCAGGCGTCGCCCGACACCGTACGAACACCCGAGATACCCGCCTTATGCAGGCGCGCGAGATTCTGATCACACTTGCGATCGTGCAGATCGAGCGCGGTATGCTGACGCTCGTACCCGGCACGCTTGGCCTGGCACATCATCACATAGGTTTTGGTGCCGCGGCCGGCGCCAATCTCCAGGCAACGACCGGGACGTGTCGCGGCAGTAGCGATAAGCTGGGCGTTAAGGTCCGAGGCAACCGCGGCAGCACGCTCAAACACGCCGGACGCAACCGTAACCTGAGCATCGACCGGAGCATGGCAGCCCGGAAAGACAGGCGCAACGAGCTGCGAGATATACGGGTCGGCCTTGGTCGCAAACGCATTCTCGTGCAGAGCAAGCGGCGCAGGAGCCAGATTGCCGGCAAAGTTGAGCGCACCCTCGGGCGTATCGAACGAGGCCATGATACGAGCGCACAGCCAGCGAGGGAGACCCATCAAACGCGAAAGGCGAACCAAACGGCGCTCGGACTCATCCACGTCGGATGCCGTGGCAAAGTCCTCAACGTTGTCCGCAACCTTGTGCAGCACCGCGTTAGCCAGGCCCGCGGCAGACTTAGCACCGCTGCGCACCAGCTCAACACCCTGGCTCACGGCAACGCGGCCCGGCGTATGCAGGTAGAGCATCTCGAAGGCCGAGATGCGAAGCGCCATGCGAACGCGCGGCGCGACCTTTTTAGGCTTATCCAAAAATTGATCGAGCAACTCATCCAAAATGCCCTGCGTGGCGGCAACACCGAGCGCCAAACGCGCGGCAAAAGCGGAATCGCGCTGGTCAATGGCCTTAGCGGAAGCACGGGAAGACAACACATCGCGTGCGTACATACCGCGGCGATCGGCCTCCATCAACACATCGAGCGCAAGCTTGCGCGCGGGAGACAACTTGCTCATGACAGTACACCCCACCTAAGTTCGGCGCCCTGCAGGCCGGCAGCCCAGGCAGAAGCAGCCATGGCACGCTTGCCATCGGGCTTAACCTCGAGCAGTTCAACCGCGCCATCGGAAAGTCCCAGGTAAACACGCTTGCTCTTGACGGCAACAGCGCCCTCGCCAAGCGACACATCAGCCGGCGCGGCATCGAGCACGCGAACCGACTTACCGGCAATTACGCAACGGGCAGGCGCGGTATCGGACGAAGCAAGCACATGACGCACGCAATCGAGCGCCGCCATCTTCGGATCCAGACGCATCTCCTGCTTGGAAATCTTGGCAGCATGCGTGACGAGGGACTCATCCTGCTCGGTCCAAACAGCCGAGCCATCGGCAAGCGAGGGAAGCGTATCGGCAAGCAACTTACCGCCAAGCTCACCAAGCTCCATCGTGAGCGCCTCGGCATGCTTACCGGCAACCGAGGTCGAGGCCTGAGCACAGTACGCGCCCGTATCCACGCCATGCCCAATGCGCATAATGGAAACGCCAGCAACCTCATCACCAGCAAGAATGGCACGCTGAATGGGAGCAGCGCCACGCCAACGAGGCAGCAGCGAAGCATGAACATTCACAATACCAAGCGGCGCCATATGCAGCACCTCATCAGGCAAAATGCAGCCATAGGCAGCCACACAGAAAATATCAGCCTGAGCAGCCTGGAGCGCCTCAACAACCTCAGGCGTCATACGATTAGCCTCAACGACCGGCAACCCCAGCTCAAGCGCCTTAGCCTTAACAGGAGACGGCTCAAGCTTCTTACCACGCCCACGAACAGCATCGGGACGAGTAATAACAAGCGCAATCTCGTTCCCAGCCTCAACAAGCGAAGTCAGCGAAGGCACAGCAAAATCGGGCGTACCCATAAACACAATACGCATAAAGAACGTCTCCCCTCAACCAAAGCCGAGACGGCTACAAATAACAGCGGAAAGCCAAGTACCCAGCCCATCCGCAATAACAATTCAACAAGAACAAATATACCCAAAACCAAAGAAAGAGCCGCAATAAAAGCAGCTCTTCCAACAAAGCAATTATCAGCGAAGACGCCTTTCCCTGACCCGACGGCACCCGGGCGAAGAGGAGCACGAAAACGCAGTCCCCTTCCGCCGCAGGGCTTAGGTTATTGCTCCACGCGCAGTTCCGCACGAGCCGAAGAGCACTTAATGTGCTCTTCGTGCGAGCAGGACTGTTTGAGCATGGAGCAAAACCTAAGCCCTGCGGCGGAAGGGGACGGTGGGACCTACTCCGTCTCGCCCGGTCGAGCGCCGCGGGCCAGGGCGTCCTGGTACTCCTTGACTGCCTTGATGCGCTGCATCGGCTTAAGTCGCTCGAACATGGTATTGCCGTGCAGGTGATCGATCTCGTGCTGCAAGCACACGCAGAACAGGTCGCCCGTGGCCTCGTAGCGAATCAGGTTGGCATCCAGGTCATACGCCTCGACGACAACGTGATCGGGACGCTCGATCTCGCAGCTAATGCCAGGGATGGAAAGGCAGCCCTCGCTAAACGGCACCAGATGGTCGCTCTGCTCAACAATGACAGGGTTGATGAGCACGTAGGGGTCGTAGTCGTTCTTGTCGCTGTAATCGCAGTCGATGGTAACGAGCTGAATGAGCTCGCCGATCTGCGGGGCAGCCAGGCCGCAACCGCCGTTGTCGAACATCATCTTCTTCATCTTCTCGGCAAGCGCCTCGATCGCCGGGGTGATCTCCTCGATGACGGCGCACTCCTGGCGCAGACGAGGGTCGGGCGACAGTACGATTCCGTTGGCTTCCATGGCCATCCTTTCGGGTTGTTACATCAAATCATAGGCGTCGACGTCAACGCTCACGCTCACGCCGCGCACGGAGCCCACCTCTTTGAGGCAGGCGTCGATATCATCAGAGACATGGTACCCTACCGGCGACTTAACAAGCAGATGGAAGCGGTAACGGTCCTTGGCTCTCTCGATTACACACGAAGCCGGACCAAGCACCTGGGGCACGGCACTCCCCGCCCGCAAAAAGTCGGGCGCGGCGGCATGCCAGCGACGCTTGAGGAGTTTCGCGATGCGACCGATGTAGTCTTGCGCTTCGTCTCGGTTCGCCGACCACACCAAGATGTTGACCAGGCGAACAAACGGCGGGTACAGCGCGTCGCGGCGCTGGTCCAGGTCGTAGTCGGTAAAGATCGAACGGTCATGCTCAGCGACGGCGCGAATGACCGGGTCCTCGGGCAGATAGGTCTGGATGATCACCTCGCCGGGGCGATCGCCGCGACCGGCACGGCCCGCAACCTGCTCCAGCAAATCGTAGGCGCGCTCCCCTGCGCGGAAGTCCGGCAGCTTGAGGGCGAAGTCGGCATTGACCACGCCCACGAGCGTGACCTCAGGAAAGTCGAGGCCCTTGGCGATCATCTGAGTGCCCAGCAGCACCGCGCAATCGGCGGCATCGAACTGTTCGAGCAGCTTTTTGTGCGCGTCCTTTCCGCGCGTGGAATCGGCATCCATGCGAATAATGGCGACGTCCTCGGGCAACATCTGGTGCAGTGCGTCCTCGATCTGCTGCGTGCCCAGGCCCATTTTTGCCAGGTAGCGACTGCCACATTTGGGACAGCGACTCGTGGGGGCCGGATAGGGCTGCACGCGCCAAGAAGAACCGCATGTATGACACTGCAGCGTGTGCGTGCGCTCGTGATACGTAAGCGCGGTGGAGCAGTGGTTGCAGGTGGGCACGCAGCCGCACTCGCGGCACATCAAAAACGGCGCAAAGCCACGGCGGTTATGCAGAAGCACGGCCTTCTCGCGGCGCTCGACCACACGCTCCAGACCTTCCATCAAGGGTTTTGAGAACATAGAGCGGCTGCCGTGCGAGAACTCGCGGCGCAGGTCGGCAATGCGGACTGTCGGCAGCACGGCGTGTCCCGGGCGCTCGGGCATCTCGACGCGCGTCCAGGTGGCACCGTTATACGTGCCACGGCGGCAGCGGTCGAGGGCCT
>UQTD01000014.1 GCA_900543845.1 uncultured Collinsella sp. | reverse complement strand
CCGTTTACGGCAGCCGTCTGCGGCACCGCCGCCTACAACGTGGCCGGCACGCGTGCCGCCGCCGTCGCCGATGCCCCGGCAAGCTTTAAGGTCGCCTTTATCGACGAGCTCTACCGCGCAACCGCCCAGGACATTGCCGATAACCAACTCGAGCTCGAGGAGGCATAGGCCATGTCCGATCCCGCAACCAATACCGGCATGAACACGCTCGTCGCCGTGGCCATCGCCCCGTGCGGCACCGGCGATGAGCTGTCCGCCGAGGTCGCCGAGGTCGTGCGCGTCATTCGCGAGAGCGGCCTTCCCAACCGCACCACCTCGATGTTCACCGAGATCGAGGGCGACTGGGACGAGGTCATGCAGGTCGTGCGCGACGCAACCTTTGTGTTGGCGAGCAAGGGCATCCGCACCGAAGTCGTGCTCAAAGCCGATATTCGACCCGGATTTACCGACACCATGACCGGCAAACTCGAGCGCATGGAAGCGCAGATCAAAAAGCAGGAGGAAGCACGATGAGCATCCGCGACAACCTTGATATCTCGGCCTATCTGGTACTCGGCCCCGAAAACACGCTGGGGCGCCCCGTGGGCGATGTGGTGGCCCAGGCGCTCGACGCCGGCTTTACCTGCATCCAGGTGCGCTCCAAGGTGGCAAGCGCCCGCGAGATCATCGCGCTGACCGGCGACGCCGCACAGGCAATCGCACAGGCCGGCAAGACCGGTCAGGTCGCCCTGCTGATCGACGACCGTCTGGACTGTGTGCTTGCCGCGCGCGAGCAGGGTATTGCTGTCGACGGCGTGCACGTGGGCCAAAGCGATATTCCCGTCGAGGTCTGTCGCAAGCTGCTGGGCCCCGACGCCATCGTGGGCCTTTCGGCCCGTTGTGAGGAGATGCTCGAGTACGTCAAGACCGCCGACATGAGCCTGGTCGACTACCTGGGCATCGGCCCGCTCCACGAGACCGAGACCAAGCGCGACTGCGGACGCGCAGCCGACGGCTCTATCATCACCAAGAGCTTTGAGGATCTGGCCGCCCTCCATGCGGCAAGCCCCGTGCCCATCGTGGTGGGCGGCGGCGTCAAGACGGCCGACTTGCCACAGCTCAAGGCCACCGGCGTCGATGGCTTCTTTGTGGTGAGCGCCGTCTGCAGTGCCGACGACCCCCACGCCGCAGCCAAGGAGCTCGTCGATACCTGGCAGCAGGCATAGGCATAGGCCGAGCAGCTGATCCGCAGCCTCACATCTTCAGTAATGGAAAGCGCATCCCAGTTTGGACCTCCATTCCGGGGTGCGCTTTCCGCATGCGACCCTTACCCCGCCAGATACGCTTCCAGCGTGGGCAAGGTCGCCTCCGCATCGCGGCGACCGACCTGGTAGATGCGCTCGAGCTCATCCGGTTCGCGGCACAGCGACGGCACCTTCACCGATTCGCTCGGACGCACCACAAAGACCTCGCCGGCAGCCTCGCGACGTGCCAGGTCATCGAGCGTGGCATTGTAGACCTCATGCCGATGCTCAAGCGCCGCAACAAACTCCGGGTAGTGACGAAACACGCGCCGCAGCATAGGCATCACGCTGTTGGGCTGCTTCACAAAGCCCGCCGGCTGCGTGAGTACCACGATATTGCGGTCATACCCCTGTGAAAACAACCAAGCGCTGGGAATGGAATCAGCCACGCCACCATCCAGATACTTATGCCCGTCAATAGCAACGGGACGCGTCGCCACAGGAATCGCCGACGATGCCCGGATCCACTCGATATCCCTCTCGTCGCCATAGGGCAGGTCGTGGTAGACGGCCTTGCCCGTCTCGATATCGGTACACACGCACGTAAACCGCATGGGGCAGGCGCGATACGCCTCCAAGTCAATGGGATCGCGCTCGATGGGCACCTCGTGATAGGCAAAATCAGCATTGAACATATCGCCGGTCCGCAGCCAGCTTGCTACACCCGCATAGCGCTTGTCGGCACAATAGGCCTTGTTATAGCGAATGGCACGGCCGATCTGGCGCGATTTAAAATTGTAGCCAAACGCCGCGCCCGCCGAGACGCCCACCATATGGTCGCAGGTCAAACCGTGCTCCATCCAAACGTCGAGCACGCCCGCCGTATACATACCGCGGTAACCGCCTCCCTCGAGTGCCAGCCCCACCGTGCGCGTCATAGTTGGCTGTGTCATGCAACCATCTCCGTCCCCGCAAATTTAAACGGAACAAGTATACCCATCAACATATACCGCCCCAGTCGCATTTTTATCGAACATCGCATCATCGCGCTGCCGTTTGTCGAATAATAGCCACCCACAGCATGTGCACCCCTATATAATTTTGTACTGTTGTTTATTACTGTTGTTTATACTACTCAGCAGTTATCAACAGCGAACATTAGCCGGCAAAGTAACCCAACAACGCAGCAAGGCGGGGGCCTGGATACACGCAAAACGCTGAGCAACGACGCGTGTACACAACGAGCTCGCCCGACGCAATCCGCCCCGACTTCAGAAAGCCGCTTAGAACATGGATACTGTCAGCAATTACACCGAAACGCTCGAAAAGACCGTCCGTGACCTTCTCGAGCGTCAGGAGGATCTGATCAGGACCGCCTTTACCGACCAGCTTACCGGGCTTGGCAACCGTGGCGGCTTTGCCCGCTCCCTCGAGGAGCTCTGGGAGCAGGACACCCCCGTTACCATGGCGTTCATCGATATCGACAATCTCAAGCACTGCAACGACGTCTTTGGGCATGACGAGGGCAACCGCTATATCTTGCAGGTAAGCCTCTATCTCAAACTGTATATGAAGGTGGACGAGGCGGCGTTTCGCATAGGCGGCGACGAGTTTGCCATCCTATCTACGATTGCGACCGAGGACGACCTCGCCGAGCGTCTGGAACACTGCCGAACGATCCTGCTCAAAAACAACGATTCCGAGATGCCCCACTCGTTTAGCTACGGAGTGGCACACGCCGACCCCGCCCTGGGCGAAGCCTCCAATCGCATGACACTCGATGCCGACCATCGCATGTACGACTACAAGCTACGTCATGCCATGCACCTCGATCGGCGCAATATCACGCAAGTCCACGCCGACGACTTCGAAATAAGCGATCGCATTTTTGACGCCTTTTCGATGCTCAACGAGGGCCGTTATTTCTTTATCGAGAACTTGGACAAGGACCGCACCCTTTGGTCGCAAGGTGCCTTGCGCGATCTCGGTCTTCCTTCGGAGCACATAGACAGCTGCCGCGATTTCTGGAAGACGCGCGTCCATCCCGATGACCTCGAGGCCTACGCCAACGACATCAACCAGATCTTTAACGGCTCCAAACACCGCCGCGTCATGCAGTACCGCATGCGCAATGCCGCGGGTGACTACGTTCTCTGCCGTGCTCGCGGGTTTCGCATCGACGGCGACGGAAATGCCCCCTCGCTCTATGTCGGCGAACTTGTCAACCACTCACTCGCCGAAACCGTCGACGCCGCTACGGGCCTCGGAACGCAGCGTATGCTGATCAACGCTATCGATGCCTGCCGCCGCGATCGTTGCGAGACGGGGCTTATAGCGGTGCGCGTTCGTGGCACGACAAAGCTCAACGAGCTCTACGGGGCCGAGGCTGTCGACAACATGCTTGCCGAATACGCAGGCCGCATGCTGTCGATCACCCGCGGCAGGAGCCGGGTCTACCGTTCACGAAGCGTCCAGTTCGTCGTGCTCAGCAACGATTTGGACCACAAGGCATTCGAGCAACTGACCCGCCACCTTAAAGAGGCCGTTTTCGCTCCTGTTCAAATCGCAGGTGACGCCATTACTCCCGTCTGCCTTGTCGTCCCGGCCTTTTACGAGCACTTAACCCATCAAGCGACCGCCGTTTTAGGCGAACTCGACCGTCGCCTTCGCACGGCCGGCGGGCTTGTTCCCAACGACAGCCTCCCCATACCCGAGGCGGAGCGCAAAAGCGCTATCGCCGAACGTATCGACTCGCTCACGGGACTCTATCGACCCAGCGAGTTTATGCGGCGCGCCAACGCATTTCTCGAGGCAAGGCGCGACGGCACCTGGTGCATCGCCACGGTCGACATGGGCCACATGCGCCTGTTTAATGAATGGCACGGCCAGGCCGAGGGCGACCGCGTACTCGCCGATGTGGGCACGGTCCTCAAGGACATCGAGAATGCCGATATGGGCGTCGCAGGGTACTGGGGCCAAGATGACTTTTGCGCACTCATCCCCTTTAAGCACATCACCGTCCATCAAATCTACAACCGCGTTCGCGAGGCCGTAGCCAGGCATGATGACGGCGTAGGTTTTTGGCCGTCCATGGGCATTTACCCCATCGACTCCAATGAGGAGATCACCATCGATGCGCAGGCAAAGGCCATGTTTACCAATCGACGCGCCAAAAACGACTTCAAGGAGCGCATTGCCATTTTCCGCCCCGAAGAATATGAACACGAGATTGCGTTCCACCGCACGCTGACCGAGTTCCAGTACGCGCTCTCAAACGGCCGCATCACGTACTACCTGCAGCCCCAGGTCGATATGGAAACCGGCGAGATCATTGGCGCCGAGGCACTCACCCGCTGGATTGACAAGGACGGCTCTCTCATTTCGCCCGCAACGTTTATCCCCGCACTCGAGGAAAGCGGCTTTGTGGTGACGCTCGATAAGTACATTTGGCAGGGTGTCGCCTCGTGGCTGCGCGAGCGTCTCGATCGCGGTCTTCGCGTGGTTCCGGTCTCGCTTAATGTGTCTCGCGTGGACATTCTTGCCTGCGACGTTGCCGAGCATATGGGATCGCTCGCCGCCCAATACAACCTGCCGCCCGAGCTCATGCGCATCGAGATCACCGAGACAGCTTATACGGGAGAGTCCGAAGCCGTGGACAAACTGACAGCCGACTTGCACACCCGCGGCTTCTCGACCTATATGGACGATTTTGGCACCGGTCAGTCCACGCTCGCGATGCTCAAGAACGTCAACGTCGACGTCATCAAGCTCGACCGCACCTTTGTGCCCACCGACCGCGATCAAGGCCGCAGCGCACAGATCGTGTCATCGATGCTCGAGATGGCGCAGTCGCTCCATCTGCCCATTGTAATCGAAGGCGTCGAGACAGATGAGCAGGCGAACATGCTACGCCACATGGGCGCCCGCTACGCTCAGGGCTTCCTCTACTACCGCCCCATGCCGGCGAAGGATTTTGAGGCATTGCTCGATGGCGGCAATAATAACTGATACGCTCGCGCGCAAAACGCCACCGTCGAAGGGGGCATTTGTCCCCATTGGCTAACTTATATCCCCAATCCAAGCCGAATTGGGGATATGATACAAACCGTTGTTCCGCCCAAGGAGGTTATCCATCATGAACGAGTCGTACCGCATGGGCGAGCAATCGATTATTGCCTATCTTCAGCGACTTGCGAATGGCATCTCGACCGCCGAACTCGATGTTGCCGCGCTGCCTGCTGAGCTACGCGCCGTTGGTGAGCAACTGCAAAAGACGCATGCTATCCTGCAACAAGAGCGCCGGCTGCTTGAGCGCAACGCCTATATCGACCCGCTCACCAACTTGGGCAACCGCAGCGGACTCGACCGTCACGTCGAGCAGCTCTGGCGCAAAGGCGATCCCTTCACCTGCGCCTATATTGACATCGACCATCTCAAGCATTGCAATGATAGGTTTGGCCACGCCGAAGGCAATCGCTATATTCTGAGCATCTGCCGCACGCTCTCCGAAACCATGGAGCACAATGAGATGCTGTTCCGTATCGGTGGAGACGAGTTTGTGCTTATCTCGCTCTCCGCAAACGAGACTGAACTCGAGCAGCGCTTGGAGCAGGTGCGTGCCGGGCTGATCGAGGCGAGCTCAGGTGGCAAGGCGCCCATGATCGCCAGCTTTAGCTTTGGCTGCTCGCGCGTCGATCCACTTGCCGGCGACACGCGTCGCCAGATGACGATGGATGCCGATCGCAAGATGTATCGCTATAAGCTTATGCATCGTGTACAGCAACCGAAAGACAATGACGCACCACAACGCCCAATCGTCGAGCAGCTTCCATGCAACGACCGGGTGTTCCAAGCAATCTCCATGAGCTCCGAGACGCGCTATCCGTTCATCCTTAACCTCGATACGGGCGAATCGCAATGGTCGGTTAACGCCGTGCGCGATTTTGACCTGCCCTCCCAGCACCCTTTTAACTCGGTCGACATGTGGCTCGCCCGCGTTCATCCCGAGGACCGCGACAACGTACGCGCCGAGCTCGACATGGTGATAAACGGCACGTGGCACTTCCACTACATGCAGTATCGCGTAATGGATGCCACCGGAGCATACGCGCTTTGCGACTGCACGGGTTACCGCTTGGACGGCACCGATACCGAGCCCAGCATGTATGTGGGCATTATCATCAACCGAAGCTTGGCAGATACGACCGACTCGGTAACGGGCCTGGGCGATGTCCACGCGCTGGTCAACGCTATTGGAGAGATGCGCCGCGTGGCGCGCGAGGCAGGCTTTATTGCCATTAAGGTCGACGATATCGCCGAAGTCAATGCCCGCTTTGGATTCGATGCAGGCGACCGCGTGCTCGCCGAAAGTGCCGCCTGCCTCATGGATTGTTCGCGCGGCAAGGGTCGCCTGTTCCGCTCGACGGGGCCGACATTCGTGGCGCTTTTCGATGACTTTGATCCCGAAGAGACCGACGCGATCGCAAACGAAATCGAGCGGTTCCTGGGTTCTCCCGTGCTCATCGACTCGCTTGAATATCAGCCGCCCATTCGTGTGGCAACGCTTCATCTGGACGCTGTCAATCGACAGCCCGTTTCCATTTTGAACGAGCTCAAAGCGTTGCTCGGTAAAGCCGTGCAGGTGCCAGGTACCAAACTGGATTAGCACCGCGCCCGCACCGCCTCCCCCATCGTGCGATAATCCTCTGCAGAAGTCACCAACAGCAGAGGGAGTTTGTGATGAAGGTTCTTTTGGTCAATGGCAGTCCCAAGGCAAACGGCAACACCGCCCGCGCACTCGCCGAGGTCGCCGAGCAACTCAACGCCGAGGGCATCGATACCGAGGTGTTCCAGCTGGGTGCCAAGCCCATTCGCGACTGCATTGGCTGTGGCCAGTGCGGCAAGCTCAGCGGTCGCTGCACCTTTGACGACGACGTGGTGAACGAGCTCATCGCTGCCGCCGAGCAGGCAGATGGCTTTGTCTTTGGCTCACCCGTCTACTATGCGCATCCCAGCGGACGCATCCTCTCAGCCCTCGATCGCGCCTTCTATGCAGGCGGGCATGCCTTTGAGCACAAGCCCGGCGCCGCGGTCGCCGTCGCCCGCCGTGGCGGCACCTCGACCACCTTCGATGTACTCAATAAGTACTTCACTATCAACCAGATGCCCGTGGTGGCCTCCACGTACTGGAACAACGTCTTTGGTGCCATGCCGGGCGAGGCCGCCCAGGACGCCGAGGGCCTGGCCACCATGCGAAACATCGGCAAAAACATGGCCTGGCTCCTGCATTGTATCGAGGCAGGACAGGCCGCCGGCATCAAAGCCCCCGAAGGCGATCGCGCCCGCACCAACTTCATTCGATAAGTCCAGCGGTGGTCACCTCGATGTTCTATCAATGTCAGCGAAAAGCCAGCTGATGAGGCAAGGTGCCTTGAAAGAGGAGGGCGCTGGGCTTTTGCCCGCGCCCGACGATTGAAAGGCAGATTGCCCATCAGATGGCTTTGCAGCGTCGAGGTGACCGCCGTTCGTTAGAACGGCGGAACAATATATGAATATCCAGATTTTTGGCACCAAAAAGTCTTTCGATACCAAGAAGGCCCAGCGCTATTTTAAGGAGCGCCACATTAAGGTGCAGTTTATTGACCTTAAGGAAAAGGAGATGAGCAAGGGCGAGCTCACGAGCGTGGTGCAGGCGGTCGGCGGTATCGACAAACTGCTCAACCCCAAAGCCAAGGACGAGGAGACGCTCGCGCTCATCCAGCACCTTACCCCCAGCCAGCGCTTCGACAAGCTGCTCGAGAACCAGCAGGTTCTAGCCGAGCCCATCGTGCGCAACGGCAAAAAGGCCACCGTCGGTTATTGCCCCGATGTATGGGGAGCCTGGGAGTAGCCTGTGTTATTTGCCGGCGCGTGGGTATAAGAGCAGGCGTTTGGCATATGATTCAACTGTAAGCCATGTCTAACAAAGGAGGGCACATGCCCAACAAACCCGTGAAGATCATCATGCTTACCGGATACCTCGGTGCCGGCAAGACCACGCTGCTCAACCACATCCTCGCTAACGACGGCGGCATCCGCGCCGCCGTGATCGTCAACGATATCGGCGAGATCAACGTCGATGCCAGCCTCATCGCCGACGGCGGCCTTTCCGAGACCGACGACCTCATCCCGCTCACCAACGGCTGCATCTGCTGCACGCTTTCGGATGACCTGGCCAACCAGCTGCAGGGCATCGCCGATTCGGGCAACTTCGACTACATCATCATCGAGGCATCGGGCATTTGCGAGCCTATCCCCATCGCCTACACCATCTCGAGCTTCTGCGACGAGGCTAAGGTGGGCGGCGAGCCCAAGCTCGCGCTCGACAACATCGTGGCCGTGGTCGACTGCGCCCGCATGTACGACGAGTTCAACGGCGGTCGCGACCTGCTGGCCGAGGATATCGACGAGGACGACATCGAGAGCCTGCTCATCCAGCAGATCGAGTTCTGCTCCACGCTGATCCTCAACAAGACCGATACCGTGAGCCCTGAGCAGATCGCCGAGCTCAAGGCCATCGTGCGCAGCCTGCAGAAGGACGCCGTAATTGTCGAGGCCCAAAACGGCGAGGTTCCCATGGAGGAACTGCTCGATACCGACCGCTTCGACTTTATGCGTGCCTACAACTCCGCCGCTTGGATCGAGGCCATGGAGCATCCCGAAGAGCACGACGACCCCGAGGTGCTCGAGTACGACATCGAGACTTTTGTGTACTCGCGCCGCAAGCCGTTTGACCTGCAGAAGTTCACCGATTTTGTTGAGCAGGAGTGGCCCGACGAGGTCATTCGCGTCAAGGGTCCGCTGTGGCAGACCGGCAATCCGGACATGTGCTACATGTTTGAGCAGGCCGGCCACCAGATGCGCCTGATGGAGAACGGCCTGTTTGTCGACTCGGCGCCCGAGGGCGAGAAGCAGAAGATCATCGACGAGAACCCCGAGATCATGCAGATTTGGGACGACGAGACGGGTGACCGCATGACGAGCCTGTGCATCATCGGCCGTCACATGGACAAGGATGCACTCATCGCCTCCCTCGATGCCTGCCTGACCGACTGGCACCGCGCCTAGGTTTATCCAAGCGGGCATTTTTCCGCCTACGTAACCGCCAAACCACCACGAAGGTGCCCTTCGTGGTGGTTTTTCGTTCTGAGCCAAGGAGATTCATGTTCAATATCGTGCTGTATGCGCCCGAGATTCCGGCCAATACGGGCAATATCGGCCGTACCTGCGTGGTCACCGGCGCCCGCCTGCATCTGGTGGAGCCGCTGGGCTTTTCGCTCGACGACAAGACGGTACGTCGCGCCGGCCTGGGCTACTGGCAAAACTTGGATGTGACGACCTATGCCGGCTGGGAGGATTTCCTTGCGCGCAATGGTCTCTCCCCTGCCAACGAACGCCTGCATCTGCTGACCAAAAAGGCACGCCGCACCTATGCGCAAAGCACCTACCGCGACGGTGACTATTTGGTCTTTGGCAGCGAGAGCTCGGGCATTCCCGAGCCGCTGCTTGCCGCGGCGCCCGAGCGCTGCGAGCGCATCCCGATGCTGCGCGATTGCGACTCACTCGATAACGCCGGAGCTTGGGAAGCTCACGAGGAATCGCTGGGACATACCGAGGACAGCCACGAGGCTATCCTTCAGCAGGATATCTGCGGCAACTTCATCAATCCGGACGACTATCGCATCAGCGCACTCAACCTCTCCAACAGCGCCGCCATCGTCCTCTACGAGGCCCTGCGCCAAACAGGCTTTCCGGGCATGTAACAAACCTGCCATTAGGGGACGGGGTAGAAATGGCAGATTTTCAAACCCTCTAGCTCTTGACAAGCTGGTTTTGGCATCAATGTGACAAAGGGACTGTTCATTTGTCACATTGATGCTCTAAATAACGAACCATTGCTTTTAACCAGAATTAACTAGAATAAAATGAAGTTAAACGGCGGTGTGAAAGGAGAGCCTTGTGAAATATCTCGAGAACCCGTTTACCCCCAGTTTTGGCGAGGTTCCTGCCCATCTCGCTGGCAGACAACAGATTATTCGGGATTTGGACCGTGCCTTCTTGAGCCAGCGTAGGCGCCCAGAATTGACCTCGATCTTCTCAGGCGCGCGTGGAACCGGTAAAACCGCTCTCATGTCGTCGCTCGCGACAAGGGCGGAATCCCACGGCTGGATAGCCGTAAAGACGACCGCACTCCCGGGAATGCTTGAGGAAATCGAGTTCGGGGCGAAACGTGCTGCCGGCCATCTCATCAACCCGTCTAACAACTTCGAAGTCACCGGTCTCGGAATTGCACCGCTCGGCAGCATCGAAGTCAATCGCGTTCACGATGCCTCAATCTGGCGTTATCGCATGAGCGACATCATCGACCAGCTCAACGAGGCTGGCACCGGTCTGCTCGTCACGGTTGACGAGGTAGACCCGACACTCGACGAGATGATCAAGCTCGCAGCCACGTATCAGCACTTTGTGACCGATGGGAAACGCGTCGCCCTGCTCATGGCGGGACTTCCCAACAACGTATCGACGCTACTGAACCACAAGACGGTCTCGTTCCTTCGCCGCGCCCAACAATATCATCTGGGTCGCATTGCCGACTATGACGTACGCGAGGCCTTGATTCGCACGATCCAGGAAAACGATCGCCTGGCAGATGCTGAGGGAATCGATAGAGCCGTTCGCTCGATCTCTGGTTTTCCCTTCCTATTGCAACTCGTAGGCTACCGTGCCTGGGATCTCACAAGCGATTCGAAGGAGATCTCGTCACGCGACTTTGACCTGGGAATCAAAATCGCGCGCGACGAGATGGACGACCGAATCCTCGCGGCAACCTATCGGGAACTCACGGCAGAGGACAAGCGATTCCTCATCGCCATGCTCGATGACGAGGAAGAGTCCACCACCGCCGACCTTGTCGAGCGCCTTAAGCGTTCGCCGCAGCAGGTCTCCCGCTACCGACGCCGCATGATAGACGCCGGCATCATCGGGGAGCGAGGACGAGGGCTCGTCGCATTTGAATTGCCATTCTTCCGCGACTATCTCGCCGCTCAATGCGTGAAATAGGCATCAATGAGGCAAAGGGACTGTCCCTTTGCCTCATTGTCTATAGGTAGCGTCCGGTAATGCTCTTGGAGCAAGCCGCGATGTCGCACGGCGTACCGGCGCAGACGATTTGCCCGCCCGCATCGCCACCGCCTGGGCCCATGTCGATCACGTAATCGGCGTTACGGATAAGGTCGAGGTCATGCTCGATCACGATAACCGTGGCGCCCTTGGCAACAAGGCCGTCGAACACACTCAGCAACACTTGGACATCGAGCGGATGCAGGCCAATCGTGGGCTCGTCGAACACGAATACGGCGTCGTCCTGCACGCGGCCCATCTCGCTCGCAAGCTTAAGGCGCTGCGCCTCGCCGCCCGAGAGCGCCGGTGTGGGCTCACCGAGCGTGAGATAGCCCAATCCCAGGTCGTGCAAGGTCTGCAAGCGCGTCTGAACCTTCTTGAGTCCCAGTGTGGCGTCGATGGCCTCGTCCACACTCATGTCCATGAGCTGCGGCAGCGTAAGCAGACTCCCGTCCTTGCCCTCGCGATGGATATGCGAGGCGGCCTCGGCGTAGCGCGAACCACGGCATGCCGGGCAGACGATCTCGACGTCGGGCAAAAACTGCACGTCGAGCGATATCGAGCCCGTGCCATCGCACGTAGGGCAACGCAAGGCGCCAGTGTTGTAGCTAAAGGCGCCCGCCTTGTAGCCGGCTGCCTTGGCTTCGGGCGTACGGGCAAAGGCGCGGCGCAGCTCGTCATGGATGTCGGCATAGGTTGCCACCGTCGAGCGAACATTGGCGCCAATGGGCGTAGCGTCAATCAGGTTGGCGCGGGCAATGCCTTCGGCATCGACCCAACGCACGTGTCCCGGCAGGCGCTCGCCAGCTGCCTGCGCCTTAAGCGCCGGGATGAGCGTCTCGAGCACCAACGTCGTCTTACCCGAACCCGAAACACCCGTAACCGCGACCAAGCGACCGCGCGGGATATCGACTTCGAGCGGCTTGACGGTATGGATGGCATCGGTCGCCATGCGGATATGGCCCTGGTCGAACATTTCCTCGTCAGTCACCTGCGGACGCAAGCGCTTGGACTCTGCGCGCAAAAACGGGGCGATGCGGCTGCCCTGCGATTGTTCGACCTCGTCCACCGTACCGGCAGCGATCACGTTACCGCCGCCTGCTCCGGCAACGGGGCCCATCTCGATCAGATAGTCGGCTTCCGCCAGTACGCGCGTGTCGTGGTCGACAACGACCACGGTGTTGCCGTCATCCACCAGATCGCGCATCACGCCCACCAAGCCGTCGACATTGGCAGGATGCAAACCGATCGAAGGCTCGTCCAGCACATAAAGCACACCCGTCGACCGGTTGCGCACCACGCGGGCGAGCTGCACACGCTGGCGCTCACCCGTGGAGAGCGTGGCACCAGCGCGGTCGAGTGAAAGGTAATCGAGACCCAGGTCGACCAGACGACGGGCCACGCTCAAAAACGAATCGCAGATATCCGTCGCCATGGGCCGCATCTCGGGCGGCAAGGATGCGGGCACTCCGCGCACCCACTCAATCGCCTCGCCCAGCGTCATGGCTGCGGCCTGCGCCAGATTGATACCGCACACCTGGGGCTGGCGCGCAGCCTCGGAGAGACGCGTGCCACCACAGTCACGGCATGGACCCTCGCGCAAAAAGCGCGCAACGCGTTTGAGGCCCTTGTCGTCCTTAACCTTGGCGAGCGCATTCTCAACGGTATAGACGGCGTTGTAATAGGTAAAGTCGAGCGGCGTGGCGCCCTCGCCGTTTTTGGGAACGTAGAGAATGTGCTTCTTAACCGCCGGGCCATGAAACACGATGTCGCGCTCTTGAGGCGTGAGCTGGTTAAACGGCACGTCGGTACGCACGCCCATCTCGCCGGCTACCTGCTTCATCAGATCCCACATGAGCGTACCCCAGGGAAGTACTGCGCCCTCGTTGATGGTCTTTGACTCATCGGGCACCAGGCTCGCCTCGTCCACCTCGCGCATGACACCGGTGCCGCCGCAGGTAGGGCACGCACCGCCGCTGTTGAAGGCAAGGTCCTCGGCGCTCGGGGCGTAGAACTCGCGGCCACATGCGGAGCACGTGAGCGACAGGCCAGCCGCTACGTTGAGGCTCGGCTCCACGCGCGCCCCGCAGTGCGGGCACACGTGATGGGCACAGCGGCTAAAGAGCAGGCGCAGGCTGTTGTTGAGCTCGGTCATGGTGCCAAAGGTCGAGCGCACGCCCGGTACGCTGGGGCGCTGATGCAATGCGAGCGCCGCCGGCACGTGCAATACCTCATCCACCTGAGCGTGCTCGGCCTGCGTCAGGCGACGTCGAGTATAGGTGCTGAGCGCCTCCAGGTAACGGCGCGAGCCCTCGGCGTAAAGAACGCCCAGTGCCAGCGAGCTCTTGCCCGAACCCGATACGCCGGCAATACCCACCAGCTTTCCCAGCGGAATATCGATATCGATGTCCTTGAGGTTGTGGACACGTGCACCACGCACCTCGATAGCCTGCGGGCTCATCTTCTGTTCCGTCACCTTTATCACCCTACTCATGTCATAAAATGCGGTCGCAGATATACTCGCCCAGCATGGGCACGGTAAACCGGACGAGGCCGTATCCGGCAGCCTCGATGACGCGCTCGCGAATCAGGCTTGCGCGATATTTGCTCGCCCAACTCTGAGTACGGTCGCAGCGCTCAATGATATCCGCCATACGCGTCGGTTTACCCTCGTCAACCGCCATGGCCTCGATAAAGAGGCGTTGCGGACTGCGCAATCCATAATACAGGGGCGCGTCGACCGCTTCGTAGAACTCGGAGACGGCATCCGCATGGCCATCCTCGACATCGCACCTTTCAATGACCTGCGAGCCACGCCGGACGGCAGAGCGCCACATGTAATAGCCCACCAGCTGAACCATATAGGGATGCCCCATGCTCTTGTGTGCCGCAAGGTCCGCCGTCTCCGCGTCAACGTAAAGACCAGCGTCTTTGACCGTCTGGATATATGAATCGCGCACCTTGGGCAAAGATATCGCCCCCAGCGTACGCTGCTGGGCACGCCGCAAAAACGTTACGCTCGGCTCTTCGAGCAGATCGTCAACCATACTGGGTAAGCCGGCAAAAACAAGCGCAAGGCCGCGCTGATCGCTATCGGACAGGCCCGTGGCATCCTGGTCTCCGAGCACCTGCTGATAGAGAACGGCAAGAGCCGCCAGCTCCTCGATAGACGCAGATTGAGCCTCGTCAATCGCAAACAGTATGCCCTTGCCTGGACCGAGCTTCTTGAGGCGCTCGTTGACCAGCCCTCGCAACGTCTCGCCCTTTGCTCGCGCCGCCTCGACCGACATCCGCCCAAACGACGGACCGAACTCCATTGACGTCACAACGGGTTTATTCGAGCGAAGCGCGTCGGCCAAGCGGTCGCATAAGCCAAGCGAAGCGGAATCGGAGACAACCGCCCATCCGCGCTCGCTGGCCAGACGTTGCAGCTCCCGCAGGAGAACCGTCTTGCCGCAGCCGCGGTTTCCCGTAATAAGCATGAGCCTGCCCGGCGCTCCGGCGCCGTTATCGAGCCCTTCCTCGAAATCTTCGACGACCGACTCGCGACCGATGAGTATCGGAGGCCGCTTGCCAGCCGTGGGCTTAAAGGGATTTGGATTCATGTCGGCCTCCTCGGATTGGCAAACCCTGGTAATAGTTATACCAACTTATACCGAGTTATACCAATAGCATGTGACAAAGGAACTGTCCCTTTGTCACATGTGGCCGAAAAACTCGGCGTCTGCTGCTCGCCAGGGGCGGAAGGTGGCGGGATCGACCTTTACGTGCGCCGCGGCGGGTACGTCGTACCATTTGACTGTGTAGCCAGCGCCGTGAGAGCAAAAGACCGAATCGGGCGTGTTGGGCAGATCGGCCTCGGGCTCGTAGGCGGCCGCCTCGATGACGCGCTCGGCATCATGGCAAGCCGCATAGCCGACAAACTCTAGGTACAGATGTCCGCGACCGCTCGTGTAGGCAGCCACCTCCAGCGCGTAATCCTGCACCTCGGATGCCGGCACGCGACCCATAAGCTTCGCCCGGTCGTCCGCCATCGTCGGCGGCTCGTACTCGGCACCCATGCGCGTGGCATCCGAGAGCGCCCGGCCCACGCACTCCCCCGGTACCTCGAGCTCAAAGCGATACCACGGCTCCAACAGCACCGCCGCGCCGGCCTCACGCGACTGCATGAGTCCCTGGCGAATCGCGCGGTACGTGGCCTGGCGAAAATCGCCGCCCTCGGTGTGTTTGGCATGCGCGCGGCCGCCCGTGAGTGTAATGCGCACATCGGTGATGGGCGAGCCGGTCAGCACGCCCAGGTGATCGCGCTCCATGGCGTTGGTGAGTGCCAAACGCTGCCAGTTAAGATCGAGCTCGTCGGTCGAGGTCACGGTGCCAAACTGCACGCCCGAACCCGCCGGCAACGGCTCCAGACGCAGATGCACCTCGGCATAGTGGCGCAGTGGCTCAAAGTGGCCCACGCCCTCGACCGGCTGCGAAATAGTCTCCTTATAGAGGATGCCGCCAGACTCAAACGAAACCGAAAGGCCAAAGCGATCGGCCAACACCCGCTGCACGACCTCGAGCTGCACGGCGCCCATCAACTGCAAATGAATCTGCTCAAGATGCGTATTCCAGCTTACGCCGAGCATGGGGTCTTCATCCGCCAGCTCAGTCAGTGCTTTGAACACCGCATGGACATCGTGTTCGCCCGGAAGCACCGTATAGGTGAGGACCGGAGCGATGACAGGCGCATCGCCCGCGGGCTCCGCGCCCAGGGCGTCCCCCGGGCGAACGTGCGCAAGACCCGTCACGGCACAAATACCGCCAGCAGCAACTTCTTGGGCAAGCTCATACTTATCGCCGTTATAGATGCGTACCTGATCGACCTTCTGCTCCCATGCCTCAGCACCGGAACGTCCGCCAATCACCTGCTTGGCATGCAGCGTGCCGCCGGTCACTTTAACCCAAGCCAAGCGCTCGCCGCGGTCCCCGCGGCTGACGCGATAGACGCGGGCGGCAAACTCCGGGAGCCACGCCTGTTCACGCATCAGCGCGCATATGCCGTCCAGCAGCTCGTCCACACCTTGGTCCTTAAGCGCCGAGCCGGCAAAGCAGGGAAAGAGCTTGCGCTCGGCAACCATGCGCGACAGCGTTGCGACGGAAAGCTCACCCGCTTCAAGAAACTCCTCGAGCGCCGCCTCGTCCAACGCAGCAGCGTCCTCCTGAACGGCACCGCCCGCCAACAGTTCGTTGGCATCCAGGCAGCCTTCGGAAAGACGCTGCCCAAGCTGTGCCAGCAAAACATCGCGGCCGGGATTCTCCAAATCGATTTTGTTGATATAGATGAACGTCGGAATGTCATAGCGCGCAAGCAGGCGCCACAGGGTTTCGGTGTGCCCTTGCACGCCATCGTTGGCACCCACAACCAAAATCGCATAGTCGAGCGCGCGCAATGTGCGCTCCGCCTCGGCAGAAAAATCGACATGCCCCGGTGCATCCACGAGCATGACGTGGGTATCGCCATGGTCGAGCACGGCCTGCGACGAGAAAATCGTAATGCCGCGCTCGCGCTCAATCTCGTTCGTATCCAGATGCGAATCGCCATCGTCCACGCGGCCGCGCTTGCGAATGCGACCCGCGTCGAACAACATGGCCTCGGCCAACGTGGTCTTGCCGGCATCGACATGCGCCAAGATTCCAACGACCGCTTGCTTCGACATGGCTCTCCTCTTATTACAAGCCCATCGCACGCGGCAACGGGCGTCCTCGTTCCACACTGGATGATACAATTTACGAGCCGGCGGGCGAAGCGGGCCCTATCCCCCGACCGAGCTCATCGTCCCGCGTTGCCGCGCGGCGATTTTCGTAGGTTCGCGCCTTGCGAAAGCCGGCTTTCAAAACGGCGCAGCGAACGAAAATGGCCCCACCCGGAGCCATTTTCGTTCGCGCGAATTGTTGATACGCGTCTCCGCTCTTATGCCTCGCGCAGCCAGTCAAACGCAACACGCGGCGTGCCGTCTGACACATACACGATGCCGGCGCGCTCAAATCCGGCCTTGAGGCTCGCACCCTGCATGGGCAGGTTGTCCTGGTGCGTATCGATGCGCAGGTGATCGGCACGTTCTTTGGCAAAGGCAAACATCGCAGCCGCGATACCGTGCACGGTGCCGTCGGATGCCACACGGTGCAGCACGGCGTACGGAGTGTCGCTGCGCCATTGACCATCCTCAATTACGTCATAGCACTCGTCCGGGCCCGGTAAAAAGGCAAACGTCGCCACCACGCGGCCGTCGACTTCGCACACATAGCTACCACCGGCGGCGATATCGGCAGCCAGTTGCTCGGCCGAAGGCGTGCCCTCGGGCCACTGCGTTGCGTTGCCATGCGCGCGCATAAAGGCACGGGCCGCGTCATAGATAGCCATGACAGTGGGAATGTCGGTATCGAGGGTTTTTCTGATCATCACGCGGCGACCTCACGTTTATTGGTATCACTTTGATTGAGCAATGATACCAACGTTTGGAGAAGGGCGCGAAGCAGATGGGGAGCAAAAAGCGAGCCGCCTGGTCAAAGGCCAAAAGCGAGTTTTTGGGCGCTGCTACGGGCGGCGATATGAGCGACCTGTTTGCGCGCGAGGATGAGCGCCGCGACGCCCTGGACGCCGAGCGAGATGAGGCCTGGCGCTACAAGTCGTGCGAGCGAAAAAACCGTTACGACACGCACGCCGAGGCCGAGGCAGTTATGGCTGACTGCGAAAACCGCGGACGCCGCGGGCTGGCCTGCTACAAATGTGAGTACTGCGGCGGCTGGCATCTGACGTCGCATCCATGGAAATAGACGCCGCATCGGCACGGCACTGACGGAGCGCCAACCATCGCACGCAAGCTACGGGCGCGGCGGCACCAAAACATCGTAGCGAACGGCCTTGCCCGCAAGTTGATAGCTCGGCTTAACGCCGGCAAGCAGCGGCCCCTTCACCGGCCGCTTGATAACGACCTTGCGCGGATGCACCGCAAGCGCAGCTTCGACCAGCGTCTCCTCATCGGCGCACGGCTGTTCCAGATGATGTAGGAGCTGGAACTTCTTTTTGACCGCCGCACTTTTAGTACGCTCGGGAAACATGGGGTCCAGATACACCACGTCGGGAGCCGCGAGCTCGCCCTGCCCGATCAGCTCAGCTGTATGGCGAAGGCCGGTAATACTGTCCTCGCCCGCATGTAAGCGCATGCGCGCCACGGCTGTCGCAAGCGCCGGATCATCTGCCGCGCGATCCAAAGCATCCTTGAGGAGCGCCGCGATCACGCAATCCTGTTCATACAGATCGACGGTAAAGCCCGCAGCCGCCAACAGCAGCGAGTCCTCGCCAAAGCCCGCTGTGGCGTCAATCGCCCATGGGCTCTCGATGCCTTTTGTGCGCGCAGCCTTTACCAACAGCTCTTGCTGCAGACGGCCCTGCTTGAGCCGCGGAAGCATGCGGGTAAAATCGGCACGCAGCTCCATCGTGCCGTCGGTGAGCGTGAGGCCCTCGGACTTCCCGGTCAGCTCAAGCCCCGCGGCCCGAGCAACAGAAAAGGGATCGATGACGCCCATGGACACTCCTTAACAAGCAAAACGAATACATGAGCGCCGTTTATGTCGGCACCCAACCGTCCGCTATTGTCCCACATGCGACATGGCCCACAGCATCCCAATGCAAAGCACCGCCATCAATCCCGTGCACACGGCAGCGATCACAGAATCACCCATGCGCCTTCCCAACGACCGCGGCTCATGCACTTGCCCTGCTCCGTACATCATGACTCCTCCTTGAGACCAGCTCCTTGTTACGGCCTCATCATCGCAGCGCCGCACATGGGCTGCCATCGATTTGGCTTACGTCCAGCTTTCCTTTTTGAAAGGTTGGGGTGGGCTGCGCGGGGTCAAAGCGCTTTCAGGCGCATGCATCGCCGCGTTGAACTACAATGTGCTTCACCATATGTGCAGCACATGGGGTACGTCAGATTGACGTACTCGTATCGAAAGGACCAGCCATGAGTTCCGCTCGCAAGACTCTCAAAATCCTTGCCCTCGTCTACTTTGTTTTGGGCATCGCCAGCCTCGTCATCGGAATTGCCGGCATTGTTACCGGCAATTTTGGATCCGCTTACGGATCGAACGCCACACTCGCCGCTGTTGTGGTGATTGTTAAGGGCCTCGTCGACCTTGCCGCAGGCGTCGCCGGTATCAAGGGCGCCAACAAGCCTTCGCAGGTAGACGGCGCATTTAAGCTCGGTATCGTTGCCGCGGCAGCCACGCTCCTCCAAGCCGTGCTCACGCTTCCCGCACTCGGCGGCAGCTCCGTCAATATAATCGCCTTTGTCATCGTGGTCTACGACCTGTTCTTTGTTCAGCAGGCACACGCCGTTAAGGCCGAGAACAAGGACCGCCTGTAAGCGCCCGCTTCTCATAACCTCTGTTGCAACCAAGCAACTAAAAAGGGCCGATCGCGCATCTCCGCGGTCGGCCCTTTGCGTTTGCCTAGATAAAACCTACCAAAATAAACCTGTCCCTTTTTTGGCAGGTTAGTGGCGGTACTCGGCGATGATGAAGTCGATGTCGGTTTGAAGGGTGTCCAAATTTGCCAGGCGCTCTTTGTCGGCAGGGCGCGTGCGATAGTAGTACGGCGTCATCTGGAACACCGCCTCGATGTCGGCCTGCGTCTGGAGCGTAATATTCGCAGATACCCGGTGCGTTCCGACTAACTCGAGCTCGGTTGTCTTCGGCAGCTTCTCATCGTTAAGGTACGGCGTGTCGTAGAGCACCTCCTTGAGCCCAAACAGATGGCGTGCACCTGGCACGACGGTGTAGAGCGAGCCCTCGGGCGCCAGCACGCGAGAAAACTCACGCTCGTTAAAGGGAGCAAAGAGTTCGGTCACCATATCGAAGGCGCCATCGGCCACGGGGATGTCCTTCATGTTGGCCACGAAATAGGTCGCATCGCCGCGCTTGGCGGCCAGGCGCACCATCTCTTTGCCCAGGTCGAAACCGTAAGCATCCACGCCCGGCACCGCGCCCATGGCGCTGGTGTAGTAGCCCTCACCGCAGCAAATATCGAGCAGCGTCATGGGGCCTTTCGTAGACGCGGCGCGCTCAGACACCTGCTTGCGCACCTGCTCAACCATCGCATCGCGCAACGGCGCGTAGTATCCACGGTTCAGAAAGTCACGACGACTGCGTGCCTGCGACTTGGGATCGCCCATGGAGTCGCCGCTCTTGGACGAGCGCAGCAGATATAGATAGCCCTCGCGAGCACGGTCAAACCGGTGTCCGCCCGTGCATGCAGCACCGCGTTCGTCATCCACCAACGGTTCATGGCAAACGGGACACAACAACATGGCAACTCCTTAGCGCGAACAACACAACACCCACCATTGTCGCACGCCTTCCCCACCTAGTCATTGGGGACGTTCTTGAATGACTAGTTAGAAGAGATAAGGAGTGTCCCCAGCTGTCGACAGAAAAGGTACGTCCCTAAGTGCCGGATGGTTGCATTAGGAGTATCATCGTCTGCGCAAATAAGCACGAAAGAGCATGTTAGAGATTGAGAGCGTATGGCTGATACCGCATCTAAGCACATTGACATGACCACCGGCTCGCTGTGGCGCAATATTCCCCTGTTCGCCTTCCCCGTGGCCGCCACGAGCATCTTGGAGCAGCTGTCGAACCTCATCGCCACGGTCATCATCGGTAACTTCTCGGGCGACCAGGGAACCCTCGCCATGGCGGCGGTCGGCTCCAATGTTCCGCTTACCAGTCTTATGCTCAACCTGTTTATTGGCATGTCGCTTGGCTCCAACGTGGTCATCGCCAACGCTATCGGCCGCAACGATCAGAACATGGTCAAACGCGCCGTCCATACCTCGATTTTAATGGCACTCGTGGGCTTTGTCGTCATCGCACTGGGCGAGATCTTTGCCGAGCCCATGCTCGCCGCGCTCAACGTTCCCGCCGAGACCATGCCGCTCGCCTCACTCTATCTGCGCGTCTTTTTGCTCAGCATGCCCTCGATTTTGCTCTACAACTTTGAGGCCGCGATCTTCCGCTCCGTCGGCATCACCCGCATGCCGCTGCAGGCGCTTGCCGTGTCCACCATCCTCAACATTGGCCTGGACCTCATCTTTGTCCCCGTACTCCACTGGGGCGTCGCGGGCGTCGCCATCGCCACCGCCATCGCCTACACCGTCAGTGCCGCTACGCTCTTTATCCGCCTGCTCAAGACCGACTCCGTCGTCCGCGTCACCCCACGCGACCTGGCTATCGACCCCGTCGCCCTCAAGCGCATCGTCAAGATCGGCCTGCCCGCCGGCATCCAGAGCGCCGTCTTTGCCGTCGCAAACATCATCATCCAGTCTGCCATCAACAGCCTGGGCACCGAGGTCATGGCGGCATCGAGCGCCGCCATGAGCCTGGAGTACGTGTGCTACAACCTGCTCAACAGCTTTAGCCAGGCTTGCACCACCTTTGTGGGACAAAACCACGGTGCCCGCCAGATCGACCGCTGTACCAAAACGCTCAAGGTCTGCCTAGTCGAAGGCGGTATCGTCGCGCTCACCACAATTATCGTTATTGTTGGCCTGGGGCGCGAGATCTTGTCGCTGTTCAACAGCGATCCCAACATCGTCTCGATCGGCTATATCCGCGTATGTTCGATCTTCCCGGCGTACGCCTTTAGCATGTTCTACGAAAACATGTCGGGCTACCTGCGCGGCTTTGGTATCTCGCTCACGCCGGCCCTCATCACCATGATCTGCGTCTGCGGCATCCGCTTCTATTGGGTATTCTGCGTGTTCCCGCACTTCCGCACCTTTGCGAACATCATGATGGTCTACCCCATCAGCCTGGGCACCACGGCGTTCTTTATGGTCGTGGCGGTACTACTTTGCCACCCGGCACGCACCTATCGCGCCACCCAAGCCAAAGCGACGGCCCGTTAAGCACCGCACTCAACGCCACGTCAGTCATTAATTGACAATATGCGAGCTCATATAGTCGATAAAGCGCCTCGTGGCGATGGGCATGGTATCCCAGCTACGCCAGGCAGCCACCACATCGCGCGAGGGAGCATGCACGATGGGCCGCACATGAATATCAGCTTGCATGCCCTCTACAGTACGACGGTAGAGCATGCTCACGCCTAGGCCCTCCTCCACCATCGCCATGATGGTGTAGTCGTCGGTCACCTCACTCGTCACGTGCGGCGACAGCCCATGCACCGCAAATGCATCGAGCACCAGGCTCTGTTCGCCCTCATCCAGCAGCACAAACGGCTCGGACGCCAGGTCGGCGAGTGTCACCTTTTCCTTTGCCGTCAGCGGATGCGCGGCCGGCAACAATGCTACCAACTCGTCGTGATAGACCACACGCTTCTCGAGCCCAGCGGTAAATCCGCGCGCCGTAAAGCAAAAATCAACCACGCCATCGTGCACCCACTGGGCGTTGCGCGTGTAGTCGCCCTGCTTGAGGGTAAAGCGTACGCCCGGGTGCAGCGCCCCAAAGTCGCGGATCACGCGCGGTAACACGGTTCGACTCACGTTGGTAAACGTCGCGATGCGAATATCGGTCGACGAAAGCCCCAGCAGCTCCTGGCGCTTGCCCTCGAGCTCAGCCTCGGCAGTCACAATCTGGCGCAGATACGGCAGATATTGTTTACCGTCGCGCGTAAGCGAAACGCCCTGCTTACCGCGCTCGATAAGCGTGGTACCCAGCTCGCGCTCGAGTGCCTTGACGGCCTGGCTCACCGCACTTTGCGTATAGCCCAGCTCGTCCGCCGCGCCCTTAAGACTGCCGCGATCGACCACCATACAAACAATCTGATACCGCGATGCCATCGCGCCTCCACATCGATGCAGCCGTAAAACGTTTTGCCAGTACCATTTCTGCCAACATTAGTATTTCTTAATCATACTGAAGATACATTCGCTTTACTACATCCACATCTGGGAGCAGAATCCTTTTTACGAAACCGTTCTGTAACAAAAGGAGTCCCATGGATCGCAAAAAAGCAATCGCGCTCTCATTTTCCGTTCCCGTCGCATGGGGCTTTTCGTATCCCCTCATGAAGATCGGCATGGACAACATGAACGCCACGAGCATCGTTGCGCTGCGCTGCATCATCGCCTTTGCGGCCTGCCTGCTGCTCTTCCACAAGCGCGCTTTCCGCATCAATCGCGACCTTATGGTCCGCGCCGCTATCATCGGCGCCATCATGGCAACCGAGCTCACCTGCATGTGCCTGGGCTCCAGCCTCACCTCTGCCTCCACTGCCGGCTTTTTGCAGAGCCTGACGGTCGTGATCGTGCCGTTTGCCAACGCCGCCCTGCTGCGTCGCGCCCCCGAGCGCAAGGTGCTCGTCGGCACGGCTATCGTCACCTGCGGCATGCTGCTGCTCTCGGGCGCCGACTTTACCAGCCTGAACCCGGGCGCGCTCATCATGCTGCTCTCCGCCTTTGTCTACGCCGGACACATCATTGTCGCCAAGCGGTTTGTCGAAGAAGTCGATCCGCTGTCCCTGGGCGTTTGGCAGCTGGGCTTTGGCGGCCTGTTCTCGGGCATTGCCGCATGCGTCTTTGGCGGTTTCACACTTCCCAGTACGCCCAGCGAGATCGTGGTCGTCGTTGCCCTCGCGCTCATCTGCTCTGCCTACGGCTTTATCACCCAAACGCTCGTGCAGCCCCACGTGCCCGCCGAGACCACCGGCTTTGCCTTCTCGCTCGAGCCGGTCTGCTCCGCTGTCTTCTCGTTCTTCCTGGTCGGCGAGGTCCTGAGCCCCATCGCCTTCCTGGGTGCAGCTCTCATCCTCACCGGCGTCATGGTGGCAACCGTCGAGCTTCCGCGCCTTCGCGCGCATGGACAGGCTCGCATGGCAGGAGCGCCCGAGCACGTCTCGTAGACCCCGCTCTTCATACAGCCGTGGCATAAAGGCAACCGGTGCGCCTTTACAATAGATGCAAACAGAGCATCTGACGTAAAGGAGCCCCATGGACGCCGCAACCCGCGACCGCAACATAGCAACTTGGTTGGGCGATGCACCGCAGCCGGTACGTGACACTACGAACCAGCTGCTCGAGCGCATCGCCCTTTTGCGTGCCGAGCAGACTATCTACCCGGCACAAGACGACATCCTCAATGCCCTCGCCTACACGCCGGCCGACCAGGTCAAGGTTGTCATCTTGGGTCAGGACCCCTATCACGGACCCAACCAGGCAATGGGGCTGTCGTTCTCGGTCCCCGCGACGCAAACCAAGTTGCCGCCGAGCCTGCGCAACATCTATAAGGAACTCAAAGCCGATCTGGGTTGCCCCATTCCCGCCACGGGAGACCTAACCCCATGGGCACAACAGGGCGTCCTGCTCCTCAACACTACGCTCACCGTGCGCGAGCATGCCGCGAACTCGCACGCCAAACTGGGCTGGAGCACGCTCACCGACTACGTTATCGAACGCTGCTGCCAGCTGCCCCAACCGGTAGTCTTTTTGGCATGGGGCCGCTTTGCCCAGCAGATGGTCGAAGGCAAGCTCGCCGCTACCGGCGCGGGCAAGGCAACCGGCAAGTTCTGCATGGCCTCTACGCACCCCTCGCCGCTTTCGGCCAACCGTGCCACGGCAGAACTCCCCGCCTTTATGGGGTCGCGCCCCTTCTCCACTGCCAATCGGCTACTCGAACAACACGGCTCGACCCCCGTCAACTGGACTTGCCTCGACTAAAAATCGATATACCAAAAACGCGCCCGACGGCTTTCCATCGGGCGCGTTTCCTATTCGGGCCAAATAAATTGCGTGCGGCCGGCCTCGCCGCCATCGATCAACAGGCTCTGCCCGGTCATAAACCGGTTGGTCACGCCCACAAAGTAGATCCACTCGGCGATCTCTTGGGCGGTGGCCCAGCGTTTAAGCGGCGTGAGCTCCATAATCTGGTTCCACAGGTGTTCGTCTTCCATCACGCAACGGTTGAGCGGCGTTATAACGCCGCCCGGGTCCACACTGTTGGCGATGGCCTGCGGTGCCAGGCGGTTTGCAAGGTTCTTGGTGTAGGCGATAACACCGCCCTTGCTGGCGGCATAGGCGGGAAACTCCGATCCCGTATGTCCGCTCGCCGACCCCACATTGACCACGGATTTGATAGCCGGCGCAGGCTTGGCGGCGAGCCCCTCCCCCACAAAGGCGTAGCGCTCGGTCACGTTGATGGTGCCACACAGGTTGGCGGCGATGTCGTCGGCCGAATCCTGCGTACCGGCAACGTTCACGATTACCTGAGGCTCAAGGTCGCTTGGAAACGAGTCCGGCTCGCGGACATCAACGATCAGATGGCGGTAGCGCTCGTGTTCGATCGCCGGCGACAGCAGATCAAAGCCCACGACCTCGTGGCCCTCATCCAAAAAGCGCTGCACGCACGCGGCTCCGATACCGCCCGAAGCGCCCGTGATCAAAACCCGCATACTTGCTCCTTAGGCGGTTGCGTGGCGCTCGAGGTACTCGGAACCCACATTCTCGCGCTCCCAGCCGCGCACGACCTTGTAGCCCACGGGGCTCAGGAAGACCTCGCACAGCAGCTCGGCAACAGCGCCGGTCAGCGAGCACATGAGGACCTGCACCCAGGTCCAACCAAAGAACGTGTGGCTCACCACGATGGCGAAGACCAGGTTGTCGATAAACTGGCCAACACCCGTGGACACATAGGAGCGGAAGGCAAAGCTCGCAAAGTTATTCTTCTTGAGCATACGGCCGAGCGACTGGTTGAGCGTGGAGTTAACCACGGCAGAAACGAGCATGGCAAGCGACGAGCCCAGCACCACGTACCAGGTGCCGCCGATGGTGGCGTTAAGGGCGGTGTTGACCTCGATCATGCCCGTGTCGTAGTAGGCGCCCCACATGCCGGGCGTGAGCGAACATGCCCAAAAGCACAGGCTCACGGCCAGGTTGACCAGTAGCGCGAGGATGGAGATTTTGATGGATGCCTTGGCGCCAAAGCGCTTGCAGATCATGTCCTGGCACAAAAACGAGACCCAGCTCACCACAAAGCCGCAATCGAGTGCCAGATACGGCAGGCTGATGAGCTCTTTGTTGGCCAGCAGGTTCATCATGATGACACTCACGAAAAACAGCGAAACCGTTGCCGCGGGAATGCTCCGCAACAGGACCTTGTAGTCCTCCATGACCTTCTTGATCATTATGTACTCCTTTGGTTTTAGGTTTAACGAGCAGGATATCGGACCCGAACTGCTCGGACGTCTCGGTCTTGAGACGACGGTGGGTATGATAGCCGCTCACACGGCATCAGGCAAGTAAATGGCGCGGCAGCCCCGCAGGACCACCGCGCCGATGCGTTAAAAGGCTACGTTGCCAAACTCCGACAGGATCAGGTCGGGGTTGTGGTCGGTTGCCCAATCCACGTTCCACGGGCTCGTGAACAGCAGCAGCTTACCGCCGCGCATATCCTCGACGCGCAGCGTGTCGCGCGTGAGCGAAAGGCCTGGGATATCGATGGTGTCGGGGTCATTCTGGATCCAGCGGATGTCCGTATAGGGCAGTGGCTGGCGACGAACCTCAACACGGTACTCGGCCTTGAGACGGCGCTCGAGCACCTCAAACTGCAGCACGCCGACCACGCCCACGATGACGCTCTCCATGCCGGCACCCAGCTCGCGGAAGATCTGGATGGCGCCCTCCTGGGCAAGCTCCTCCATGCCCTTGACGAACTGCTTGCGCTTGAGCGTGTCGACCTGCGTAATGCGAGCGAACATCTCGGGAGCAAACGTCGGGATCTGCGGATACTGCACGTGGCGCTTGCCGGAGCACACAGTGTCGCCGATGCTAAAGATACCCGGATCGAACAGGCCCACGATATCGCCCGCGTACGCCTCGTCCACGATGGCGCGGTCGTCGGCCATCATCGACGTGCCCGTGGCAAGCTTGAGCTTGCGGTTGCCCTGCACGTGGAAGGCGTCCATGCCGCGCTCGAACTTGCCCGAGCAAATGCGCACAAAGGCGATGCGGTCGCGGTGGTTCTTGTCCATGTTGGCCTGGATCTTAAACACGAAGCCGCTAAAGTCGTCGCGGCAGGGATCGACCGGCTCGCTGGTGAGCGTATCGGTATAGGCGCGCGGCGTCGGGGCCAGACGCAGGAACTCCTTGAGGAAGGGCTCCACGCCAAAGTTGGTGAGCGCCGAGCCAAAGAACGCCGGGCTCAGCTTGCCGCAGGCCACAGCATCCAAGTCGAGCTCGTCGCCAGCGCCATCGAGCAGCTCGATGTCGTCCATCAGGTTCTTATGGTTTTCCTCGCCGATGAGCTCGTCCATGGAAGGATCGCCCAGCTCGGCCTCGACCTCGGCGACCTTCTTGGTGGCGTTGGCGTGACCGTCGCCCTCGAAGGCGATAACGCGACGGGTCTGACGGTCGAACACGCCGCGGAAGTTGCGGCCGCTGCCGATCGGCCAGTTCATGGGATAGGTGTTGATGCCCAGAACGTTCTCGATCTCTTCCATGAGCTCAAACGGATCGCGAGCCTCGTGGTCGAGCTTGTTCACAAAGGTGAAGATGGGAATGTGACGCAGCGTACAGACCTTAAAGAGCTTTTTGGTCTGGGCCTCGACGCCCTTGGCGCCGTCGATGACCATGACCGCGGCGTCGGCGGCCATAAGGGTACGGTAGGTATCCTCCGAGAAGTCCTGGTGGCCGGGGGTATCGAGGATGTTGACGCAGGCGCCGTTATAGGTGAACTGCAGCACCGAGGAGGTGACGGAAATACCGCGCTCCTTCTCGATGTCCATCCAGTCCGAGACGGCATGCTTGGCCGAGCTCTTGCCCTTGACCGAGCCGGCAGTCTGGATGCTGCCGGTATAGAGCAGCAGCTTCTCGGTAAGCGTGGTCTTACCGGCGTCCGGGTGGCTGATGATCGCGAATGTGCGGCGCGACGAGATTTCATCCGACAGGCTTGCCATGCGGATCCTTTCTTGCGTTCTATATGCATTACGTCGATGTAACTGCCCTATTGTAGCCGTGAAACCTCGCCATAGGGCACCTATCAGGACAAATTCATCAGTTGGGGTCTGGGTAGCCGGCTTAATCCGAATTTGTCTCTTGCGTAACTGTGCATAGTGTATATATACTGTGCTTACCGGTTATATACACGTGTAGCCCAACAGCTAAGGAGCCGCTGTGGACATTATCCTATCCAATTCGAGCGACAAGCCCATCTACGAGCAGATATCCTCGCAGGTCAAAGCTCAAATCCTTTCGGGCACGCTCGCCGCGGGAGCCAAACTCCCCAGCATCCGCGCACTCGCGAGCGACCTGGGCGTGAGCGTCATCACCACCAAGCGCGCCTACGCCGATCTGGAGCAGCTCGGGTTTATCTGTACCGTGCAGGGCAAGGGCTGCTTTGTTGCCGACGGCAACCAAGAACTCTTGCGTGAAAACCAGCTTTGCCATATCGAAGAGCTGCTTACGCAGGCGGCAGAACAAGCCGAAGCCCTGAGCGTCACGCGCGACAAACTGCACGAGATGCTCGACCTGGTAGCCCCCGAAACCATGCAGTAGCCATCTGCAAGAAAGGCTATACCATGCAAAACTTGTTAGAACTCAAAGGTGTCTCACGCCGCGTGAGCGACCGTTTTTCGCTGCGTGATGTCACGTTCGCCGTGGAGCCCGGCCAGATTGTTGGCTTTGTGGGCGCTAACGGTGCCGGCAAGACAACGACCATTCGCGCCGCGCTCGGGCTTATCAAGCTCGATGCCGGCGAGGTGCGCCTGTTTGGGCAGCGCTGTGGCGCCGACGCGCCCGATGAGACACAGCGCTGTCTGCGCTCCCGCGTCGGTCTCGTCCTGGACACATGCCCCTTCCCTTCAACGCTCAAGGTGGGCCAGATCGAGGCACTCGTAGGCCAGGCGTACCCCACGTGGGACCGCAAAACGTTCGCCGGATTCATCGACCGATTTGGCCTCGATCCCAAGACAAAGGTCAAGGACCTCTCCCGCGGCATGGGCATGAAACTGCAGCTTGCCTGTGCGCTCAGCCACAATGCCAAGCTGCTCGTTTTGGACGAAGCCACCGCGGGCCTCGATCCCATGGCACGCGAGGAACTGTTTGATGAGCTGCTTGCTTTTGTCGCCGACGGCCAGCACAGCGTGCTGCTCTCGAGCCACATTACGTCCGACCTCGATCGCACCGCCGACCGCGTCATCTGCATCGATAACGGTTCGATTGTGTTTGACCTGCCGCGCGAGGACATTACCGACCGAGCCGGGATCGCCCACTGCACCCAAGCGCAGGCCGCCGAGCTTATGGCTTGCGTCAAAGGTGCCCATGCCACCCGCCACGCCTACAGCGTGGACGTGCTCGTGCCCAACCGTCGCGAAACGCTCGAGGCCTTTCCCGAGATTCCCTGCGATCGGGCAACCATTGACGACTATCTTCGCCTCACGCTGAAAGGGGCTTCGAAATGAAACGCGCCTTTATGTCCGAGCTCGCCATCGCTCGCACGCTCATCCCGAGCATTGCGGGCGTCGGCCTGTTCATCTTCGTCGTGCTGACCCTTGCCAACGCATCGGACGGCGATTCCGGTATGAGCGCCGGCGCCTGCGCGGTCAGCGCCATGTCGCCCATCATGGCCATGAGCTCGCTGGCCGGCTTCGACAATCAAAATGGCTGGGAGCGTTATCGGGCGACGTTGCCCTTCCCGCGCAAAGACATTATTTGTGCCCGCTACCTGTGCATCGTTGTCTTCTCAGCCATCATGGCCTGCGCCGCCGTGCTTTTGAACATCATCGTCCTTCCGCTCTTCAACAGTGCGGGCGTGACCTCGACAGGACAAACCGTCTTTGAGATCGCAATCGCCTCGGCAGCATCGATGCTCATCTCCCTCATGATGGTGTTTTTGGCGCAGCCGCTGTTCTTTCGATTTGGACACATGGAGGCGCTGCGCCTATCCGTTGGCCTGTTTGCCCTGCTTGGTTGCGGCACCATGGCCACGCTGTGCTCCTCCAACCCCATCAGCAACTGGCTCATGTCGATTGCCGGAGCGAATCCCGATCCTGCCGTTCTGGGCTATCTGTGCGCAGGAATTGCCGTGCTGGCCCTCGCGCTCTGTGCAATCAGCTGCACCGTCAGCACCAAGGTCTATCGAGCACACGATCTGTAGCCACGCGAATCTCAATCCACGAAGGGCGCGATCGCCGCCCCTCCCCGCAAATCCGTGGCAAACGGCATGTCCCTGGCGTGCGCCACCGTACTACTTGCGCAGCGGCTTGGGCAGCGGAATGCCGGCGGCGATAACGGCGGCGATGATCATGCAGACGATACCCTTGAGTGGGAAGCACATGAGCAGCAGGCCCACGACCATGACCGGCTGGCGCATGACGGCGCCCATCGTCGATGCCGTGCAGACGGCGACGCAAAAGACCGGATCGGCGCCGGTGAGGATAGCAAGGCCATAGCCCAGGCTCACACCCGAGAAGATAACCGGGAAGAAGTGACCGCCGCGCCAACCAAGGTTGATGAGGGCGGGTGTCAGCATGGCCTTAACAAGACCGGTCGCGATAAGCACGCCGGCGGGGATGGTCAGATAGGTCTCCATGAGAACGTCGGCCTGGGTCTCGCCGGCAAACATGGTGTAGGGCAGAACCGTGCCGCAGATGGCGAGCGCCAGACCGGCCAGCATGGCTTTGACGACAGGGCGCGCCCCTATTGCATGAGCAAGCGCTTCGCTCGCGTGCTCAGAGACAAAGTACAGCCAGCCGCAGATTGTTCCGATCAGCGACAGAGGGATGAGCCAGATAAGCTCCAGATTGCCCACCACGGCAGCCTCGAACCTCGGCATACCCATGCCGCCGCCCATGAGCTGGCCGAGCAGCAGGTAGGTGCCCAGGCCGCCAGCAATCGCGATGCCGTAAACCACGGTCTTTTGCGCCTTGGGCAGCCTGATGGTGATCTCACCGGATTCGGAATCCTCACCATCGCCGGCACCCTGGCCGTCAGCACTTCCGGCAAGCGGCGCCACAAAGCCAAACACGGGCGCGGTAAAGAGCGCCGTCAGAGCAGCCTGGGTGCCCAGCAGCGTGAGCTCCCTAAACTCGGCGCCAAAGCGACGCATACGGTCGCCGACCCAGCTGCACAGACCTGCGATAACGCCGGTCAGACCGGCCTCCGGTCCAATACTTCCACCAAACAGCAGCGGCAGCAATGCCGCGAGCGAAAGCTTGCCCAGGTTGTCGTACGGGTAGCGCCCGTCTTGCTTAACCTTTGCCATCACCTGGTTGAGGTCATCGGTCTTGATGCCCGTCATCTTTTCGTATAGGCCAATCACCAAGCCGCCCAACAGGCAAACGAAAAACGGGTACGGCAAAAAGCCAAACGGGCCGCTGGCGAGTTCGGGCGAAGAGACACCCAGCATATGCGGGACCTCGGTCCACAAATAATCAATACCGTGCTCCATCGCAAAGAAGAATAGCCAGACTGCAGCACCCGCGAGTGCACCGGTCACAGCAACGCTGACCAAAAACAGCGCGCGGTTTGTGGGTTTGGCAAGGTTATCCATCGGGTCCTCCCGCGGTCAAAGTCGACATAGATACATTTTATTGTAGAGCGCGCGTTGCCCGAACGAGCCAACCACCTGCGCCGCAAACGGCACCATTGGGAGTCATAGTGGAGCAGGCTCAAGACTTATCCGTTGATAATCGAGGCAATCTCACGCAAATCGTCGGCAAAGTAGATGCCGTGCTGGCGCTTCAGGCTCGAAAGCCCCTTATCAATCATGTGCCCGAGCAGCGCCTTGAGGTCGTTGTAGTAACCGTTCAGGTTGTACAAAATGCACGGCGCATCGAGATGCCCCAACGACACCGCGGACATGACCTCGGCAATCTCCTCGAGCGTGCCCGTCCCACCGGGAAAGGCGATGAACGCATCGCCGAGCTCAATCATCTTGGCCTTGCGCTCGGCCATATCGCTCGTCACGATAAGGTCGTCGATACCGTCATGCTGAAACTCGGCCTCGATAAAAAAGCTCGGCTCAACACCCGTCACATGTCCACCTGCCTCGAGCACGCTATCGGCGAGCGCACCCATCAGGCCCGACTTGGACCCGCCGTATACCAGCGCGTGTCCGTTGGAGCCAATCCAGTTGCCCAGCTCCTGCAGCGCGGGCAGAAACGCTGGGTCGTTACCAACGCTGGCACCCAGATACACGGTGATATTCATATTCAGTCCCCCCCAATCGTGACGCGCGGCGCCCGTTCTAGCGTTGGCGGCGGCGATATTCGCGCACGCGGCGCGACAGGTCGGCGAGCTCGTCACGATTGAGCTCCTCCAAATGCTCAAGATCGTCCATAAAGCGCGCCATGGTGTCCTTTTGGCGCAGCTTGATGAGCGTATTGCAGTAGTTCACCGCCACGCCCGTAAGCATGGCGATATAGAAGATACTGATGACGCTTAGGATGACGGTAATGCCGCGAGCAACCGGCGTTTCTGCCGGGATATCGCCAAAGCCGATCGTCGAGACCGTCTCAAAGCTAAACCACAGGCCATCACCAAAGGTGAGGGTCGTAGGCTCGGACAGCCAGACAGCCGTCGAGCACAGCAGGTAAAAGATAAGAAACAGGCCCGTGATGCGTGCAAAGCCAGCCTGTCGCAGTACGTCAGCAAGTGTCCTGAGCTTTTTCATCGCGACCCCTTCCACGGACAACCAATCACGTTCGCTCGGTATTGTCCCACGCCTCCCCCGCAAACGAAACTAGTCGTTGGGGACGTTCTTAAATGACTAGTCAAACAAGAACGTCCCCAATGACTAGTCGTTTAAGAACGTCCATTACAGTCGAAATTGTCAGCCCGGGACCGTCTCGGGCTACGATTGAGGCGCGCCCAGAACGGGCCGCCGACCGGGCG
>UQTD01000013.1 GCA_900543845.1 uncultured Collinsella sp. | reverse complement strand
CACTCCGCAGACCAGTGTGGCGCCTTGTCCGCGGCTCCGAAGGAGCAGGACAAGGCGCCACACATGGTCGAGGACGTTCTGAAAACTAAGCCCGGCCCCGCCGGACAGGTCAACCTACTCGCAGAGCAGCTTGGCGATCTGGACGGCGTTGGTTGCCGCGCCCTTACGGATTTGGTCGCCGCAGCACCAGAAGGTAATACCGCGCGTGGCCTCGGGGTTCGAGATGTCGCGACGCACGCGACCGACCCAAATCAGGTCTTGGTCGGAGGTGTCCATCGGCATGGGGAAGCGGTCGTGCGCATCCTCGGCAGCCATATCGTCAACCAGCTTGACGCCGGGAGCGGCAGCCAGCGCAGCACGGGCCTCGTCAACCGTAATGTCACGCTCGAACTCGAGCGTGATGCTCTCGGAGTGCGAACGCAGCACGGGCACGCGCACGCAGGTGCAGTTCACGCGCAGCTCGGGCAGATGCATAATCTTGCGGCCCTCGTTTTGTAGCTTCATCTCCTCGGAGGTAAAGCCCTCCTCCTTGACGCCGCCAATCTGCGGAATCAGGTTACTCGCCAGCTGGGCGGCAAACGCGCGCGGCTCGGGAATCTCCTCGCCACGGCCCAGGGCGGCCAGCTGAGCCTCGAGCTCGGCCATACCGGGAGCACCGGCGCCCGAAGCCGCCTGGTACGTCGAGACGATCATGCGCTTCACGCCGGCGAGCTGATGCAGCGGCCACGTGGGAACCAGGCCGATGATGGTCGCGCAATTGGGGTTGGCGATCAGACCGTGGTGCCACTTGATGTCGTCGGCATTGATCTCGGGCACAACCAGCGGCACCTCGGGATCCATGCGGAAGGCATGGCTGTTGTCGACCACGACGGCGCCGCGCTTAACGGCCTCGGGCAGCAGCTCCTTGGCGATATCGTCGCCGGCAGCGCCGAGTACGATGTCACAGCCCTCAAAGGCCTCGGGACAAGCCTCTTCAATCACGATCTGCTCGCCGCGGAACTCGACGGTCTTGCCCGCAGAGCGCGCGCTCGCCAGCAGCTTGAGCTTACCGACCGGGAACTCCTGCTCGTTAAGGCACTCGAGCATCTGGGTGCCCACGGCTCCCGTCGCGCCCAAAATAGCAACCGTGTACTGTTTCATGCTTCCCCCTTTAAAGGTTGTGGCTTTTGCCCGCACGCCAAGCAGGCCGATTATTGTTGCCAGTGTATACAAGAACGGGGCGGACACGAAACCCGCCCCGTCGAAACGAAACCGAAACGAAACGCCCCACCGTAGATTTTTGAGGCAAGTCCCAAAAATCTACTGGGATAGCAGCTACTTGTGGAGCGCGGCCAGGGCGGGATCGACCGGCGTGGAAGCCTCCAAATCGGAGACCTTCACAATGCCGTTCTCATCGGAGAAGGCACGGTAAATGGTCCGAATCGCCAAGTCGAAGTCCTTCTCCTCGACACCGATAATGATGTTGATCTCGTCGCAGCTCTGCGAAATCATGCGCACGCTCACGCCGGCCTGACCAAGCATGCCAAACAGATGGCCCGAGATACCCGCGCGACCGCGCAGGTTACGGCCGACGGTCGCGATGAGCGCCAAGCCCTCGACAACCTCGATCTCGAGCGGCTCGACCTCCTGCTGAATGTCGCCCACGAGTGAGTACAGCGAGTCGTGCACGTCCTGCTCCTGTACCACGGCGCCAAAGCGGTCGACGCCGGTGGGCATATGCTCGACAGAAACGTCATAACGCTCGAAGACCGAAAGCGCACGGCGCATAAAGCCGACACGGGGCTTGGTGCGGTCGCGGGCGACGTTAATGGCGACAAAACCGCGCTTGCCGGTCACGCCGGTAATGATGGGCTCTGCCTCGCCCTCGTCAGCCGTCTCGCTAATGATGGTGCCGGGGTCCTGCGGCGCATTGGTGTTCTTAATGACCAGCGGAATACCCGCCTCACGCACAGGGAACACGGCCTCCTCGTGCAGGACGCTTGCGCCCATGTACGAAAGCTCGCGCAGCTCCTCGTAGGTAACGCGGGCGATGGGCTGAGCCTCGGGAACAATACGCGGATCGGCAGAATAGAAGCCCGAGACGTCGGTCCAGTTCTCGTACAGGTCGGCACCCAGGCACTTAGCCAAGATCGAGCCCGAGATATCGCCGCCGCCACGGTCGAGCAGCTTGATCTGGCCCTCACGCGTCGCGCCGTAGAAACCGGGCATAACAAAGCCGCCCTGCTGGCCGTACTCCTGCACCAGCTCGGAGGTGCGATTCATACTGAGCGTACCATCGTGATGGAACGCCACGACCGTCGCGGCATCCAGGAACGGCAGACCCAGGTACTCGGCCATCAGGCGAGCGGTGAAGTACTCGCCACGGCTCACGAGCTCCTCGGTAGAGTAGCCGCCCGAGCGGGCGCGCTCGGCAAAGGCCGCGAACTCCTCGCGGATGGGATAGGTGAGCTCCAACTCGTCAGCGATATCAAAATAGCGCTGGCCGATGTCCTCGAGTAGTTCCTCGCACGACACGTGATACTTAACGTGCGCGTTAACCAGGTAGAGCAGGTCGGTCACCTTGGTGTCGCCCTTAAAGCGGCGGCCGCAGGCGGAAACCACCACAAAACGGCGGGCAGGGTCGGCGTCGACGATGGCCTTGATCTTTTTGAAGTGTTCGGCGTCGGCGACCGACGAGCCGCCAAACTTGGCAATCTTAATCATGGGCTGGAGGTTACCTTTCTAAAAAGCCTCTGCAAACCTATTTTGCGCGCTCTGATACCATGGTTTCACCGATTGGGACCAAGGCATCCGAGGAGCAGTGTTATATGGGAACTTATCATAGTACACGAGGACGCACTTTATCGTGCTCAAGTAAGGTGGCAATCCGTACCGGCATCGCTCCCGACGGGGGTTTGTTTGTCTCGGACGAGCTCGGCACCCAGCAGGTCGATATCAGCTCGCTTGCAGATAAATCGTACTTTGAAATCGCTCAAGATGTGTTGGGAATGTTACTGAATGATTACACGGCCGAAGAAATTTCGGCGTGTGTCGACGAGGCATACCGCGGCACGTTCGCGAGTGAAGAGGTTACGCCGCTCGTCAAACTCGACGCTGCGCCGGGCGCCGACGCCCCACAGACCTATGTGATGGAGCTCTTTGGCGGTCCCACGAGCGCCTTCAAGGACGTCGCCCTGCAGATGCTCCCCCGCCTCATGGCCCGCACCTCTGCCAAGGACGGCGGAGCTGAGCGCATCATGATCGTCACCGCCACGTCGGGCGACACGGGCAAGGCCGCGCTCGCCGGTTTTGCCGACGCTCCGGGCACGGGCATCACCGTCTTTTATCCCGAGGGCAAGGTTAGCCGCGTCCAGAACCTGCAGATGTCCACGCAGGAGGGCGACAACGTCGCCGTCTGCGGCATCCGCGGCAACTTTGACGACGCTCAGAGCGCCGTCAAGCGCATCTTTGCCGATAAGGAGCTTGCCGAGCGTCTGGAGGCCGCCGGCACGGTGCTTTCGAGCGCCAACTCCATCAACGTCGGCCGCCTGGTACCGCAGGTCGTCTACTACTTTGCCGCCTATGCACAGCTGCTGCGCGCCGGTGCCATCGAGGCTGGCGACGCCGTAGAGTTCTGCGTACCGACCGGCAACTTTGGCGATATCCTGGCCGGCTACTATGCCAAGCGTATGGGTCTGCCCGTCGCCAAGCTCATCGTCGCGAGCGACAAGAACAACGTATTGGCCGACTTCCTGACCACCGGCGTTTACGACCGTAACCGTCCGTTCTTCACGACCATCTCGCCGTCGATGGACATCCTCATCAGCTCCAACCTCGAGCGCATGCTCTACTTCCTGTCCGATGGCGACTGCGAACTCGTTGCCGGCCTTATGGAGCAGCTGGCACAGACTGGTCGCTACGAGGTTCCCACTGACCTGCTGGCAAAGATTCAGAGCGTCTTTGGCTGCGGTTGGGCCAGCGAGGACGAGGTCCGCGCTGCCATCAAGAGTTGCTGGGATGCGAACGGCTACGTGATCGATCCGCACACCGCCTGCGGCTATCACGTCTTTGAGCAGGTCGCCCCCGCCGAGGGTGCCAAGGCCCGCGTGCTGCTTTCGACCGCAAGCCCCTACAAGTTCCCGCGCGCCTGCTGCGACGCCCTGGGCCTCGACGTTCCCGAAGATGATTTTGAGGCTATGCGTGTACTCGAGCAGGCCACCAACACGGTCGCCCCGACCCAGCTCGCCGAACTCGAATCCAAGCCCGTCCGCTTCGAAGACGTCTGCGATGTAGCCGAGATGACCAGCTACGTCGAGTCTGCAGCAAAACGAATGAGCACCAACTAGATCCCTTATTAAGCGCCGGCGAAAGCCGGCGCACCTTCTTTTTATTTAGCTTTCGGGATGATGACGAGCATGCGAGCGGGTCTGGCCGTTTAGTTCGTCGCGAGTTCCGCACGAGCCGGAAAGCACTTAATGTGCTTTCCGAGCGAGCCAGGACTGCCCGAGCAGCGAACTAAACGGCCAGACCCGCCCAGGAGGACCCACATGATCAAAATCACCGTCCCAGCAACCAGCGCCAACCTAGGCATCGGCTACGACACCCTCGGCATGGCCGTCAGCCTCTACTCGCACTTCACCTTCGAGCGCGCCGACAAGCTCACCATCACGGGCTGCCCCGAGGAGTTCCAAAACGAGAATAACCTGGTCTATGTGAGCTTTGTCGATGCTCTGGCCGCCTGGGGCGAGCCGGCTTTTCCCGTTGCTATCGACATTCAGACCGACGTGCCCGTCGCCCGCGGCCTGGGTTCCAGCTCCACCTGCGTCGTCGCCGGCATCATGGCAGCCGCCGCGTTGACGGGCCACACCGTCGACCGTGCCGAGCTCGTCCGCATCGCCACCGAGGTCGAGGGCCATCCCGATAACGTCGCCCCCGCCATCCTGGGCGGCGCCGTCTGCTCCTTTACGCCGACTGATTCGCTCCCCCAGTGCCTGCGCTACGAGGTGAGCGATCGCTTGCGTTTTATTACCGTGATTCCGCCCTACGAGGTGCATACGAGCGAGGCCCGCAAGGTTGTGCCACAGGAGATTCCACTCTCCACCGCCGTATGGCAAATGGGCCGCATCGCCGGCATGACGCGCGGCCTGGAGACCGGCGACCTTGACCTGATTGCCGCCGCCAACGACGACCGCATCCAGGAGCCCTATCGCCGCCGCCTCATCCCCGACTACAACGCCGTGCGCGACACCTGCCTTAACGGAGGCGCCAAGACCATCTGGATCAGTGGCTCCGGCTCGACCCTCATGGCCGTGACTGACGACACCATCGTGGCAAAGTTCCTGCAGGTCAAGCTGCGCGAGCAGTTCCCCAAGTGCGACACGCACATTCTGACGTGCGACACCGAGGGCGCCCAAATCGAGTACCTGTAGCGCCCTGCCTCATTGCTCTCACCGGCCCCCTTGGGGCTTCCCCTGAAAACGTCCTCGATCATGAATTGCCCCGTCGTGCGCTTCGCGCGACGGGGCAATTCGATCTGCGGATTGTTTTCAGGGGAAGCCCCAAGGGGGCCTGCGCAGCCTCGACAGGATAGTCGCATTCACTGATTTAATCTTGTGCTCCAACGGAGCCACAGACGAGAGGCCTTCGCGCTGCGGAATAATTTTGAGGGGAACACCCCGACCATCCCTGCGTTTACCTTGCTGAGGATGTCTACAGGGACCCACGCTTTGAAGGGGCGCCGGGCAGATAGGGGCTTTTTAGGTTACATAATAAACTGTTAATCTATGCTACTATTTAACTAGGCATCGCAGTATGGAGGTGGTCAAAGTGTTACGCACACTCAAAGCTTCGTTTTTCCTCTCGATACTTTTGATATTACCGATATGTTTCTCGTTTAGCCCTTCGACTGCTTATGCTGCAGAAAGCGATGCTGTCGCAATTTCTGGCGCAACCCAAGATTTTGATTTAACGAAAGGTCCCGAGCAGTCTCATCAAATCAAGCTTAAGGATGGGACCGTTGCAGTAATAGGAATTAAAAAAACCAATGAACCCAGCCTGATATGGGACAGTTACTACAACAACGCATCTGGAACTTGGACTATCTATTACAACAGTCCTTTTATTTATCGCGAATTCAAGATCAAGATAGCGAACTCGCTCATTACCAGCGCTTGGGGACAAAACTATACGACTATCGGCTGTACGGTAACTAACGAGTCCTTTATATGGAACTCGAAACAGGCGACATATCGACTCAACTATGAATCGATGGGGATGACGTCCGGTATCGCCGTGTTGCAAGCGACCATGGAAGGCAGCACGCTCCACACCTATGCAAACTAGACTCACATCAATTGAGGAAGTTCAATGATCCCAATTCCTGCACGCTCAGACATTATGATCGCTCTCGTTTTGATTCTCGTCGGAGTGCTTATTTGGCGTATCTGCAAATGGGTTAAAAACAAGAAATAGTTGATAAAACGTATATGCCATTTATGCGATGCTTGGGGCCGTTAAATCGGCCCCTATTTCTATAGCTTTTCAAGCAGCAGTCACCCATTTGGAAGTCGCAACGCCATTCATACGATTTCGGCCCTTTAAGCCGCTATCTATTGGTAGGGACTCTTGCTGGTAAGGAGCGCTTACTAGATACAAACCTTGGCAATATATTGGTTTACGCTGCGCTGGTTTCTTTGTATTCGAAGACTGGTTCTAGGAGGTCTTCGATGTTGCAGTGGAGGGCTTTTGCTATAGCTCTTACGGTTGTTACCGAGGCTTCGTTAATGTTTCGTTGGCGCTGTTCGTACATTTGGATTGAGCGGAGTGATACGCCTGATTCGTATGCCAGATCTTGTTGGGTTTTCTTAAGTCTCCTTCTTGCTAGCGCCAGCTTGGTTTGACGAGGTGTTTTCTTCGCCATATCGCAAACAAGACTCGCCACACGTTCCTCTGAGGCTTCATGCCAGGGATAGTACAGGTTGCGCAGTGCGTCAAACGGAACGACATGCAGAAGATCTTCGAAAGACTCTCCAAGGCGCCATTGCAGGTATGCCAATATCCAGCCTGTCCAGTATTCCGGTGTCTTCTCAAATCGATAGGTGCGGTCCGGCATAGACCTGGCTTCATAGCCCGACCTTTCGGCGATAAGTGCGAACAGCTCAACGCCCGATTTTCCCGATACAACCCATGCGTTTCCACGCTCAAACTCGCGGGCAACCCCGCTCAGGCAAAAGAGTTCAGCAACTTCCGATCCTTCTGCTCCATAATCGTTAACGGCATAGTCAAAGCAGTCGCCGAGATTGTTCATTGCATCCTCGAGATAGTAGACGGGGTATGTTCTACTCGGCCCACAATCCGTTAACTCTTGAATCATTTAAATCAACCCTCCCTGCCATTAAATCCCTAATGTAGACACCCTCAGAGTCGAATCCATTCACAGTTTCCAAGTACTTGCGCCGCGCGCTCTGCTCTCGCTTAAAGCGCTTGGGATAATACTCAGATCCCAACGCCTGCTTCCATTCGCAGAATCTGATTGCTGAGAACGCACGCTCACTCATAAGAGCGTATTGGATGCCCAAATCGCCCAAACGCATAATGAGTTGCAGTTGTCTAAGCGAGATCATGCCGTTAACGAACTGTCTTGCAAACGAAAAGTAGGAATCGTCGGCGCGATAGCCTCGGATAACGTCATAGGGAGAAATATCAATCAGGCAGTTATCCAGCAGATAGCGAAGCCCTTCGCGCGCCAGCGGTGTCGAAACATTGAATTCCCTATTGTTAGCCAAAATCGCGAGCCAATTGAGAATTGAAAACTCCCCGGACTCCAAATCCAAGACCGCGAGACCATCCATATCGAGCTCATATCGATTCGCGATACCATCGGACTCGGTCCGACATGCCCACTCCATTGCCATTTCCTCATGTGGCGTGCAATAAAACCCGCGCCCATAGTCATTGAATTGTCTGCATTTATCCAACGACGGACGTTCGACAACAACCTCCGACCCGTGCCAAAGCTCCATATCAACCTCCAAAAAAATATCACCTCAGTGATAGTTTACCAATAACTATCACTGAGGTGATATAGATGAGAGCTTTTGAGGGGTTGCAGCCCGATTAGAGGCAGGCCTCGGCAATGCGGCGCTTGAGCTCGTCGATGCCGGTGCCGTTCTGGGAGCTTGTGATGATCACGTTCTCGGCCGGAACGTTGAGCTGCTTTTTGATGGCTGCTGCCTGGCGGGCCTGCTGGGTGCGGCTGAGCTTGTCGGCCTTGGTGAGGCAGACGATAAAGTTGAACTCGTTGCCCTGCAGGTAGTCGATCATGTCATGGTCGAGCTTGCTCGGGTCGTGACGAATATCCACCAGCGACACGACCAGGTTAAAGCTGCGCTCCGAGTCGAAGAAGTCGCCGATAAGTTCTGCCCAGCGGTCACGCTCGGCCTTGGAACGACGGGCGAAACCGTAACCCGGCAGGTCGACGAAGTGCACGTCGTCAGCCTCAAAGAAGTTGATGTTGCTCGTCTTGCCCGGCGTGCTCGAAACCTTGACGAGGTTCTTGCGGCCAAAAAGCTTGTTCATGATCGACGACTTGCCCACGTTGGAGCGGCCGACGAAGCTCACCTCGGGGCAGGTGGACTCGGGAATCTGCGAAACCTTGCCATAGCTGGCAACGAACTTGGCAAGCTGGTAGTTGATGGAATCGGCCATGGACACTCCTTGGTCGTAGGTTCTTACAAAAAGAGCGCGCTAATAGATAGCAGCGATGCGGCGAACGATATCGAGCGTAATGCCACTCGCGGTACGAGCATACTCGAACAGGTCGAACTCGCGGTCGCAAATCGCATCGTACGCCTCGTCACAATTATCGCTGATAGCGCGCAACACCAGGCAATCGACACCATTTTTAGTTGCGACATGGGCAATCGCCGCGCCCTCCATGCCGACACAATCGGCATGCGTCGCCTCGATAGCGTCGTTGCGCATGGCGGCGCCCGTCACAAAACGGTTGCCCGTGGCAATCGTGCCGACCAGGAACTGCTTTGCGCCCTCGTTCGAGGCGGCTGCATTTGTCGAAGCGTTAACAAAGCCACGCTCAGAAAGCACATCGGCAGCAATATCGACCAGCGCAGGCGTCGAGCCAAACTCCTCGAGCCCCGGTGCAGACTCGGCGATAAGCGCGGTATCGGTATCCAGATAGCGCAGGCATTTGCCGATGACAACGTCGTCGATATGGAGCTTGGGGTTCAAACCGCCCGCGATACCCGAGAGCACAACTGCCTGTGGAGCATACTTGCTAATGAGGTGCTGTGTTGCGGCGGCAGCGTTTACCGTGCCCATACCCGCCGTCGTGGCGACAAGCGTCAGGCCGTCGAACTCACCGCTCACAACGGTCAAGCCTGCCTCCTGTGCCTCGCAAACGTCGCTCAGCTCTTCCTTAATCTGCATGATCTCTTTTTCGAGTGCACCGATAATCGCGATGGTAGCCATGCCATTCCCCAAACCTATACGAAATTCTCAACCAAGGTATGGTACCAGCATTTTGTTTGACCTCGTCAAACGAACACGCTAGGCCAGCGCAGCTCGCGTATCAAACAGAGCCTTTGCAATCGCAGCCGTAACCTCGCTCGAGCGGTCACTCCACGGCATCGATGTCATGATGCTCATGACATAGGTACGGTCATCGATGTCGATAAGGCCCGCATCGCATGTCGAATAGCAACCATCCTCGCTAATCCAACCTGCCTTATTGCGCACCAAAACCTGCTCGTCAGCAATCCCATCACGGATAAATGAGCGCGATGTTGATGACAGCAGTTCAGATAACCACTGGGAGGTCTCACTGCCACAGCTCAGATACTCGCTCATCTCGCGCCACAACTTGGCCGAGGTGCGTGGACAGTAGGTTGGGAAATCGCTCATCGGATCGAGCGCGACCTCGTCTTCGACGCCGAGTGCGGCAATCCAATCCTCGTAGCCATCTTGATCAAACGTTGCACGCAACGCGATAAACGAGTCGTTATCCGAGTTGACGACCGAGGCCTCGATGAGTTCGCGAACCGTCAGCCAGCCCATACCGTAGCCGCCATAGGTGCCCAGAGTATCATCGAGCGACACTTGCCCCGTCTCGACCAGTGACTCGCAGACGTAGAGTACATAAAGCGCCTTATAACTGCTCGCACCGTACACCTCGGCGTCCGCGTTATACGTCACGCCCTTGCCGCTCGATAGGTCGTAGAACACTACGCCCACATCGCCCAGCTCCTGCGCCTGACTCAGGGCATCTTGGAGCGCGGCGAGGCTCTCATCCTCCAGGGCGGGGATCTGGTCATCAACCAGTGAGAAGGTCTGCACGGTATCGCCTGAGGGAATATCGTTAAAGTCCGCCTTCGAAAGCCTCGTCTTAAGGCTCGCTGTCGACAGGGTTTGACTTGCGGTGGCTTTAGATTCAGAGACCTTTTTGTTTTGCGTCTGTACCGTTGACGCATCTGAGTGTGCCATTCGCTCCGACGCGTAGGTTTTGGCGGTCATTCCGAGGATAATAACCGCCAACGTTAGCATCCCAACGGCGGCAATCTTCGTCTCGCGGATGCGAACGTCAGCGAGGCCACGCGAAGGCGTGCCCTTCGTCTCATATCTGCTGCTATGCTGCGGCACATACTCGTCCCGCGATGCGTTGTTTCGCACGTGGTCTCCTGACTGCTACCGTTCATATACGAGCAGCATAATACCGAGCAGGCATTTCTTTCCAAAGATATTCAGCGGCGTTTAAGGCGTCTTTAAAGAAACCACAAGCGTATTTATCCAAATGGTACGATTCTGTTGCGCATCTCCGCCCAAAACGCAGTTGCGGTGGAATAGTTCCTATTTGGGCGGCATAAGCCGAAAAACAAGAACTATTCCACCGCAACTTGACAGGGCTCTTTGGCAATCAACTTGGTGCCCAGGGGCACTCATTTAAGTCTGTCCCCAATGAGTGCCTGAAAATGGCTCGCTAGCCGATGGCGTTTTTGAGTTCGGCGCGGCGCTTTTTCATGCCCGTCATGACGGCGTTGCGCAGCTCGGGCATGCGCGCGGTATCCATCTGTGGAACGCCCTCGAGCTTATAGGGAATCCCCAGCTGCTCGTACTTGACAACGCCCATCGTGTGATACGGCAGCATTTCCAGGCCCACCACGTTGTGCCACGGAGCGATCAGACGACCGAGCTTCTCGCACTCCTCAACCGTATCGGTAATGCCCGGCACCACCACGTGGCGGATAACGACCTTAATCTTGCGACGCGCAAGCTCGTCACCAAACGCCAGAATGCGTGCGGGATCGCAACCGGTCAGCTTTTTATGCTCGACGGGATCGGCGTGTTTAATGTCGAGCAGCACCATATCGGTCTCGTTGAGTACGGCATCGAACTTCTCGGGATGCGCTGGATCGAACGCATAGCCACAGCTATCCAAGCAGGTATGCACGCGGCCATCGGGGTTGTTGTGCATGGCACAGAACAGGTCGGCCAAAAACTCAGGCTGTAGGAGCGGCTCGCCGCCGGACACCGTAATGCCACCGCTGCGATAGAACTCGTGGTTACTCTGGAACTCATCCATCAGGTGTTCGACGGTCACCATGGTGCCGCCGTTAACAGACCAGGTATCGGGATTGTGACAATACGCGCAGCGCATGGGACAGCCCTGGACAAACACCACAAAGCGAATGCCGGGTCCGTCGACCGTTCCCATCGTCTCGATTGAATGCACGCGGCCAAGGGCAAACGCAGAGTCCTCGGGACGAGCGTCCACACCCTCAAGCGTCATTTCTGCCATTCGCGCTACCTTGCCTCTCCTTGGATGCAACCAATTAAAATGCCAGAGCCATTCTAGCCTATGCGTTTGCGTTTAAACGTCTCGGGCTAGAATGGCACGTTTTAATCTATCCCCCATCACCATGGCTGGGGTCTACTTCGAGATGTCAGACTGAAGAACGCTCGTCTGAGGCCTTTACGCCTTAAGCGTGAGCACCGCGCCGAAAGCAGTCGGGCCGCAGTGGCTCGAGATGACGCCGCCGACCTGAGTCCAGGTAACGTCCTTAAAGCCAAGATCGTGTGCATAGACTTCCATGTCGTCGCGCAACTCCTCGGAAAGACCCACCGAATACGCCAGGCCAATATGCGAGTAGTCGATCTCGCCCTTCTCTACCATGTGATCAATAAAGGCACGGGCGCACTTAAGCATAGAACCGCGGAACTTCTTGGTCGCCACGAACTTGCCGCCCGTCACCTCAATGCAGGGCTTAATCTTGAGCAGATGGGCGCCTAGGAACGCGACGTTGGACAAGCGGCCGCCCGCCTTAAGGAAGGCAAGGTCCGTAGGAACAAAGCCCAGCAGCACGCGGTCCATGACGGAGTTCGTAAATGCAAAGATCTCGTCGACGGTGACATCGGGGTGAGCCTCGATGTATTTGGCGGTCTCGACGACAACGAGCGACTGGCCCACCGAGACAAAGCGCGTGTCCATGGAGAACACGTAATCGCGACCCTTGGCGGCGATCTTCGATGATTGATGCGAGCAGGTCGTGGCCTCAGAATATGCAAGATGCAAAATAGTCGCGTCGGGTTGCTCGGCATGGATGCGGTCGTACACATGCGCAAAATCCGCCGGCGAGCAACCGCTGGTCTTGGGCATCACGCCAAACTCGTTGCAGCGCGAATAAATCTCGAGCGGATCGATCGAGCCGTCCTCGACGGTCTCGTCACCAATCGTGACATGCATGGGCACGCGCACGATGCCATAGCGTTCGCAGAGCTCCGGCGTCACATCCGACCCAGACTCAACCACGATTACGTACTTGCCCATTCTTATCACGACCCATCTCGACATTGGCTTTTCAATACATGGCACGCGCCGCCGCACTGTTGTACAACGGCGCCCAAGCGCCAAAGAGACGCCGCCCCTTGTACACAACAAAGGACAGCGTCTCCCTGGAAAACTCCGTGCTTATCTGAGATTCTACACGGTTTATTAAGGAGTGTTACTTATTCCGCAAACGGTAGCTATACGCGATAAACGGTAGTTCGCTGCGGCAACTGCGACACATTCCGCCCAGCAAGTCCAATCGTGCTCCACGCACGGTTAACGCGCAAGACGGTAAAAATCCATCGATGCCGCACCCTCGGCGCGCAGCTCCATCGCCGGTACCGCCGGCGAATAGGTACGGCTCGTAAGTGCCGCCTCGCCGCCATTGGCAAAAATCTCGACCATCGTAGTGTCCGAAAGCACGCGCAGGTCGCGAAGCTCGCTGAGCTCGATCGACCTCTGGTCGCGCCCATAGCCTTCGTCACCCATGTCGAGGGTAAGCATCCCGTCTGCATAGCGCACAAAGACACCCTTGCGAATCTCGAGCTCGACCATCTTGGCGCCCTCACAGGAAACCACAAGATCAAACAGGCGGCCCGGCTCCTCAACTGTTTCACCGCCTGTCGCGCGAACGCAGTCGCCGCGCATCCTCTCAATCTCGTGCGCCGGCTGCTGGCAGAGCTTACCATCGCGCATGCTCAGCTCTCGCGGCACCGTCAACGCGCACTGCCACCCGCGCGCCACCGTCGGGTTTTCTGCCGTCGCATCGGGGCAACCCGACCATCCGATCATCAAACGCCGGCCTGCAGCATCCTCAAAGGACTGCGGAGCATAGAAATCAAAACCGGCATCGACCATCGGGGGCATGCCCTGCCCGACGATTTTAAAGCTCGGCGCCTCCCAATCGGCCTCGATGGAGAACCACACGCACTGATGCGGATTGCGGTAACGCCATCCATCGGCAGGCACACCCTGCGGACAGCAAACGAGAATAAGCTCACCATCGAGCTCAAACAGATCGGGGCACTCCCACATAAAGCCAAACTTCTCGCCCAGCTCAATACGCGTCGCATAGTTCCAGTCCTCTAGATCGCGCGAGGTATAGACAAGCACGCAGCCGCGATCGTCTTTCGTACGAGCGCCCAGAACCATGTAGTAGATACCGTCGTGCTCAAGGATCTTGGGGTCGCGCACGTGCGAACCGATATCGTCGGGGTAATCGACCGGTCCAACAGCTATGCACTTCTCGCCCAATTCGTCGGGATTCTCGGCAACCATATGAATCTGGTTTTGCTCACGGCCCGTCAACACGTAGTCGTAATCATCGCGGTCAAAATGCTTGACGTTGCCGGTATAGAAGTAGTGAATCTTGCCATCGCGTACAAAGGCAGAACCAGAATACGCTCCGTTCGAATCCAAATCGGAATCGGGGAACAGCGCGGGGCCATGATTCTCGTACGTCACAAAATCCTTTGTCGTCAGATGGTTCCAAAGCACTGGACCGCCATGCGCAGCATCGAACGGATCGTATTGATGATAGATGTGATACGTATCACCAATCTGAACCAAACCGTTGGGGTCGTTGAGCCAGCCAAGCTCAGGCTCCACATGGAACAGGAGCCTATCGGGGTCGGACGCGATGCGACCAGCCGTCTCATCCTGTCCGGCACGCCACTGCTCATAGTCCGCGCGTGTCACCTTGTTTTTTTGATTTAACATCGCCGTTGACTTTCTCGTCTATGGGGAAGGACGCTCGACTCACACGAGTCGAACGCCCTTCCTCAAATGGACTTATCCTCAGATTACACTGAACGGCTCAACTAGAAGCTAACGTCGAAGCCAGCGCCAGCGCCCTCTTCATCGGTGGTCGGCACGCCCTTTGCCTTGTTGTAGGCAAAGATCAAGACGATCGGCACGATAAAGGCGATGAGATTGCCAGCCACATACCACACGAGGGTCTCGGGCGTGACGATGAGCAGGCCAAGCACGCCGGTCAGACCCTGACCGATAGCGCGCACCTCAAAGAGCTTGACGAAGGCACCGCCGCAGCCTGCACCGATGCATGCACAGATGAACGGAATGATCGAATAGCGCATGTTTGCAGCAAAGATAGCGGGCTCGGAGATTCCGACCAGCGTCGGGATAAAGGACGACATGCAGATGTTGCGCTCTTTGGAGTGCTTCTTGTGAATGAGGTACATACCGATGGCGCCGCCGCCCTGGGCGATGATGGAAACCGACCAAATGGCCTGGATGTAGTTGAAGCCAGTCGTGGCAACGAGGTTTGCCTCGATACCCTGGATGAACTGATGCGTACCGGTAACGACGAGCGGCTGCAGGAACGCGGCGAAGACAAAGGCACCAAAGACGCCCATCCTGTTGTACAGGATATCGATTACGCCGGCGAGGACGTCACCGATCAGGTTACCGAGCGGGCCGAACACGGTGAACAGGGCGACGTTAGCAAGAATCAGGGTAACGGTCGGGACAAAGACGAACGAAACGACCTCGGGGATGTACTTCTGGGCAATCTTTTCGACCTTGGCCATAAACCAGGCGGTCAGAATTGCAGGGAACACACCGCCCTGGAAAGCAACCATGGGAATGGAGAGCGGACCAAAGTTCCAGTACTCAGCACCCGTCGGGTCCATAACGAACGTGTTGCGGTTCATAAGGCTCGGGTGAACCATGACGATACCGACGAGGATGCCCAGGATCGGGTTACCGCCAAAACGCTTGACTGCGCTGTACATAACCAGGACAGGCAGGTAGTCGAACGTGGTGGCGATAATGGCAAAGAAGCTTGCGAGGTTCTTGAGGAACTCGCTGTGATCGGCGAGGCTGCCTTCCATGCCAAAGAGGCCGTTGGCAACGATCAGCGACTTAAGGCCGATGATGATAGCGGCACCGACGAAGGCAGGAATGATGGGGATAAAGATGTCCGAGAACACCTTGAGGACCGAGAAGAACTTGCCTTTCTTGTCCGCCTCGGCACCCTTGACCTCGGAAGCGCTGATCTCCTTGACACCAGTCAGAGCCATAAAGGCGTCGTAAACCTTGTTGACGGTACCGGTACCAAAGATGATCATGAGCTGGCCGCTGTTGTACAGCACGCCCTTGACGCCATCGATGTTCTCGAGCTCGGCCTTGTTGTATTTGCTCGTATCCTTGAGCACCAGACGCAGACGGGTCACGCAATGCGTGGCGCCCTCGATGTTCTCCAGTCCGCCGACGTTGTCGACGACTTGCTGGGACACTGCCTTGTAGTCCATGTTCCTCTCCATTCCTTTTCTAAATCATAAAACGGTTCGTTGCCGCTACAGAGACGCGATCGTTGCGTTTGCGCACTTGAGCGTACCGTCGGTGACCGTCAGCGCCACACCCTGGCCCTGCTTATTGCAGAAGCGAGCGTTAAGCGCAACATCATCGACAAAGATGGTCGCGATATCGTCGTCAACGACCAGGCGCACATGATGAGTGCCCTCGCCCTTAAAGAACAACGGACGCTCGAGGCCCATGTTGTTGACCTGGAACCACGGGTACTGGGGAGCCGGCGTGAACTCGAGCTTGCCCTCGCGCAGGTTGGCGCGGAACTCATAGGCAAGACCGGTCTCGGCGTCCTCGGCGAACTTGACCGAGAAGCCGGCAGCGTTACCGCCGAGCTCAATGTCGGTATCGAGCAAGTAGGTGGAGCCGGCGTCTGCAGACAAAACCTGCTCGACCTTGCCCGACTCGCAGGAGAGCTCGAAGGCTTCGACAGCCTTGCCCTCGCCAAAGGCGCCGAGCATGCTGTCGGGAAGCTTGGTGCCGAGCGTTCCGTCGGCACGCTGAACGATCTCGAGGGGCATGAAGGTACCACCCCACAGGTAAGAGCTGGGGTCGCCGCCCTCGTCACGCGTAGGAACCCAACCAAAGAGAACGCGACGCTCGCCATCGAATGCGGTGCGAGCGGCGTAGTACGCGCGGCCGTCGAAGGAGTCGTCAGCGGGGGTAATCCAAGGACCGTTGATGGACTTGGACATGCGGTAACGGGTCTTGTTGCCGTCGCTGTACTCGGAAAAGACGAGGTACCACCAGTCGCCCATCTTAAAGAGATCAGGCATCTCAAACATGGTGTACAGGCCCGGGTTCCACCAGTCGCCCTGGAACTCCCAGTTGGTCAGATCCTTGGAGGTGAACTTGACCAGGCGGCCGGTCATCAGACGCTTGTCCTCGCCCACACGCGTTCCGAGGATGAGCATGTACTCTTCGTTCTCCTCATCCCAAAGCACAAAGGGATCGCGCCAGTTGCGGTCATCGTAACCCTCCTGGGGCGGAAGCAGCGTCTCGGCGATGTTCTTCTCCCACTTGACGGCGTCGTCGCTCGTTGCGTGAAGAAGAACCTGCTTCATCAAACGTGCGCGGACCTTATCGCGATTGCAACCAGTGTAGAGCGCATGGTACTTGTCGCCCACCTTAAACACCGTGCCGGCATAAATGTACTGGTCGACTTCCTCGTCGCCGCCGCGCTCAAGGCTCTCGCCAAAGTCCTTGTAGTTGACGAAATCCTTGGTCGTAGCGAGTGCCCAGCCAAACGGCTCTCCGAAAGGTTCGGGGTTACGCGTGTCACGCTGATGATAGAGATAGAACGTGCCGTCCTCGCCGTACGGCATGATGTCGCCTACCCAAATTCCCTCAGGCTGGTAATACACCTTGTGCATCCGAGACTTCCTTTCCACGACATACTAACTCGGTACAATGGCAAGATATGTCAATCGTTTTCATATGTCAAACGTTTTCACACCAATACGTCTTTTCGCAGTTCCAGTCGTCGGCAAACGGTTGACATATGCCGGTGAACGGTCATCAGAGGCGTTTGAGGAATTCTTTTGGCACGGGATGAACTACGCGGTTTTGCCCTCAATGAGTTCAACGGGGAGCTTGATATTCGATTCGGGATTATCGCCGTTAATAAGAGCGATGATGGATTGCGCCGCGAGCTCTCCGATGCGATCGATATCTTGACGTACGGTTGTTAAGTCAGGCATAAACGTCATAGTGCGGCGGGCACCATCCGCGCCCACGACCTTAATATCGTCTGGAGCGCTCAAGCCGCGCTGCTTCATCACGTTGAGACAGATGGCCGCCATCGTATCGTCTCCCGCAAAGATGCCGTCAATATCGGGGTTCTCATCGAGGATCTTCGCAACGACCGCGCCCTTTTCGTCGTCGGGCTTAACGAACTCGACCTCACGGACAAGCGCGGACAAACCGGCCTGCTCAACAACATCGAGGTAGGCATCGGTACGCTTATTGGCAGGCATGCGCATGCGGCTATTGCTGCGCAGGCACAGGATACGCCTGCAGCCGTCATCAATCAGACGGCGCGTGGCGAGCTCGCCGATGCCATAGCTGTCACTTGCAATCTGGACAGAGCCCTCGCCAAGATCGCAGTCGATGCCAACCAGGCTCAAGCCCATCTCGGCATATGCCTCGGCACCGATATTGAGGGAGTTGACGATGACGCCGTCGACCATATTGCGGCGGAGCATGTCGATATAGGAACGCTCAAGATCGGGTCGATTGGCGCTGTTGCACAGCAACATCTTAAAGCCGTTTTCCGCTAACGTGCGCTCGACCGCCTGCACAACCTGAGCATGGAACGGGCTGCTCACAAAGGGAACGATCATACCGATAAGATTCAGGCGACCGTTGAGCATGGCACGGGCGATATCGTTGGGCGTATAGTTGATGCGCTCCATCGCGGCATGGACCTTATCGCGGGTCTCTTGGCTAATATAGCCGCGATTATTAAGCACGCGAGATACCGTAGTAGGCGAAACCCCCGCCACCGCTGCAACTTCCTTGATGCCAGGCTTAGCAGAATCCTTAGAACGAGCGCCCTCGCGAGCCATAGCACCCTCCCCCATCAACATGTCAAACGTTTACATACGAACAAAGCATACCCCAACAACAGCGGGAAGACGGTAACAGCACAAGTAAGTAAACGACTCATCCAAATAATTAGGAGAGTTCCGCCTAAAGGGTGACTACACAGGACCCCCGCCGGGCCGCTTTGGGTTACTTTCCAAAACATTTCCGCAGGACGCAAAGGGCTCCGCCGCGCGAAGCGCGCAGCGGAGCCCTTTGCATGTCCGAGGACGTTTTGGAAAGTAACCCAAAGCGGCCCGGCGATCCTGCGGGAGTTAAACCCCTTTAGAACTTGTCGTGGAAGGTACGCGAAATGACCTCGTCCTGCTGCTCCTTGGTGAGCGTGTGGAAGTTCACGGCATAGCCGGAAACGCGGATGGTCAGCTGCGGGTACTTCTCGGGGTGAGCCTGAGCGTCGAGCAGCGTCTCACGGTTGAAGACGTTGATGTTCAGGTGGTGGCCACCCTTCTCGGCGTAAGCGTCGAGCATGTGGACCAGGTTATCGGCCTGAGTCTCGGAAACTTCAGAAACCTTCATAATGTGTCTCCTTCGATCGATAGGCGCCGGCCGAAACCGGCGCGCTAATCAGTAATCGTTATTGTTAGTATAGCACTAACAATAGTTACTCGCCCAGCTGATCAAGGTCGATATCGCCAAAGAACACCTGGTCCTCCTTGCCGAGCGCACCCGGGATGATGGAGAAGGTGTTGGAGATGCCGTCCTGAGCATCGCGGAACGGGAGCTTGGAAACCGAAGACAGCGAAGCGATGGCGCCGTGGCTATCACGCTTGTGCATGGGGTTAGCACCCGGGGCGAACGGCTGGCCAGCCTTGCGGCCGTCGGGCGTGGAGCCGGTCTTCTTACCGTACACGACGTTGGAGGTAATGGTCAGAACCGAGGTCGTGGGCACGGAGTTGCGGTAGGTGTCGTTCATGCGGATGTACTCCATGAACTGGTGCACAACGTCGTGAGCGATCTGGTCGACGCGGTCGTCGTCGTTACCGTACTTGGGGAACTCGCCCTCGGTCTCGAAGTCGACGATGATGCCGTTCTCATCACGGACGGGGTGGACCTTAGCGTACTTGATGGCGGACAGGGAGTCAGCCACGACGGAAAGGCCAGCGATGCCCGTAGCGAACCAGCGGTGCACGTGCTTGTCGTGCAGAGCCATCTGGATGCGCTCGTAGCAATACTTGTCGTGCATGTAGTGAATGATGTTCAGCGAGTTGACGTACACGCCAGCGAGCCACTTCATCATGTCGTTGTACTTGGCCACAACGTCGTCGTAATCGAGCGTATCGCCCTCGACGGCGCGATACTTGGGGCCGACTTGCTTCTTGGAGACCTCGTCAACACCGCCGTTGAGTGCGTACAGCAGGCACTTGGCCAGGTTGGCGCGGGCGCCGAAGAACTGCATCTCCTTGCCAATGCGCATGGAGGACACGCAGCAGGCAATGCCATAGTCGTCGCCGTGGTAAACGCGCATGAGGTCGTCGTTCTCGTACTGGATCGAGGAGCTGGCGACAGAAGTCTTGGCGCAGAACTTCTTGAAGTTCTCGGGCAGACGGGTCGACCACAGAACGGTCATGTTGGGCTCGGGGCTGGTGCCCATGTTCTCGAGCGTGTGCAGGTAGCGGTAGCTCATCTTGGTAACGAGCGTACGGCCGTCAACACCCATGCCGCCGATGGACTCGGTGACCCACTGCGGATCGCCGGTGAACAGGGCCTGGTACTCGGGGGTACGGGCAAACTTGACCATGCGGAGCTTCATGATGAAGTGATCCACGAACTCCTGGATCTGCTCCTCGGTGAAGGTGCCGTTGGCAAGGTCGCGCTCAGCGTAAATGTCGATGAACGTGGAGGTACGGCCGATGGACATAGCGGCGCCGTTCTGCTCCTTAACGGCAGCGAGGTAGGCGAAGTACATCCACTGGATGGCCTCCTGCGTGTTGGTAGCAGGGTTGGAAATATCGAAACCATAGGTCTCGGCCATCATCTTGAGCTCGCCGAGGGCGCGAATCTGCTCCTGCAGCTCCTCACGATCGCGGATGTTGTCGGCGGTCATGACCGTCGGGGTGGAAGCCTTCTGGGCCTCCTTGTCCTTGATCAGGTAGTCGACACCGTACAGGGCGACACGACGGTAGTCGCCGATGATGCGGCCGCGGCCATAGCCATCGGGCAGACCGGTGATGATGTGGGCCGAGCGGCAAGCACGCATCTCGGGGGTGTAAACATCGAAGACGCCGGCGTTATGGGTCTTGCGCTCGAAGGTGTAGCGCTCGACAACGTTCTCGTCGACCTTGTAGCCGTGCTGGCTGGCAGCCTGGCAAGCGATGCGGATACCGCCGTTGACGTGCAGTGCACGCTTGAGCGGCTTGTCAGTCTGGAGGCCAACAATGGTCTCCTTCTCGCGGTGGGCGTTATCGATGTAGCCAGCGGGGTGGCTCACGATACCCGTGACAGTCTTGGTGTCCATATCGAGGACGCCGCCCTGCTCGCGCTCCTTGAGCAGCAGGTCGAGAACCTCGCCCCACAGCTCCTTGGTACGCTCGGTCGGACCGACGAGGAACGACTCGTCGCCCTCGTAGGGGGTGTAGTTCTTCTGGATGAAGTCTCGGACGTCAACCTCTCCCGTCCAGATGCCTTCCTTGAAGCCTTCCCATGCCTCCTGCATTGTGTAACCACGCTCCTAGTTACGTGTAATGCGGCGCTCTCTCACACCGCTGCTTATTGAATTCTTGAATTATCGGCTTGCACTACCGGCTTCTTCCGTTTTTCACCACACGTTGGTACAGGGAAAAACGTTTGTCCACCTTGGAACTGCAACCCAAAACCCAAGATTTCACCCGTTTGAGAAGGATAACATAGCCACCCCCTTCATCAGGGCTGTTATATGTTTCTTTTTTTATACCATTAGGGCGTTTTTAACAAATCCGCAGGAAATGCGAGCGCGAACAACTACCGTTCACCGATTTGTTTGGTATTTTTCCTTGCCTTTGTACGACGTTCACTCTAGCTGTTATGCCAGCTTTAGCAGGGTAAAGTGTCCCAGAGACCCTACAGAAACTGCAGGGCGGCCACGGGATCCCCCGTGGCCGCCCTGTGGCGTAGCTAGTTTTTAGCTTTGATTGCCGTTTGGCATTAGGCGGCTGCGGAGGCCTTGTCGGTCGTTGCCTTGCCGTTGCTCTGCTGGCCCTCAAAATGCTTGTAGCACCAGCTGGTGACCAGCGGGGTCAAAATAGCCGTCACGATTGCGCAGGCGGCAACCTGTGCCGTAGCCGTCGCAAGCACGGCGCCACCGTACAAGGCCTCGTTGACGCTTGCCATGGCAGCAGGCGTGGCCACATTGGCTCCAGCGCAGCTCGAAATGGCCGCACCTGCGACACCCGTACCACCCGTGAGCTTATCGACCGCGATAACGGGAATTGCAAAGACCACCGAGCAGATCACGCCGAGCAGAATACCGGGAAGACCGCCATTAATGAGCTGGCCAAAGGTCATGGTCGAGCCCATGGCAAAGAAGACGAGCACGATGACGGCGGAAAGTGCCGGTGCCATCATCTTCTTAAAGCTCGGGAAGAGGTTGCCCAGAATAATGCCGACGACGATCGGCAGGATGGCACCCACGAGCGACCAGCCGATCGGAGCCTGGCCGGCAGCGCCGAGCACGATCATCGTGACCGGAGGGCCGACAACGAGCGTGGTGATTGCGACAGCGCCACGCTCGGCCTCATTGCCCATGGTGCCCATCAGACCAGCGTACATAGCGTTGTTGGCGCCGGTGCAAGCCGCCAGCATCACCATGGCAGAGATGCCAAACAGGTTGTCGTTGAACACATAAAGGATGAGCAGCGACACGGCAACGACCACGATTTGCTTGACGGCGATGATGATGGCACCGCGGGCAGCGGCGGCAGGAGCACTCTTAAACGAAATCGTCGTACCGACGATAAGCAAAAAAGCGCCCACGAGCGGGCCTGCACCCTGCTGGGTCATGCCAAGCGTAAAGCTGCCGAGCGTTTTGAACAGGTCAGGGAACAGCGTGTTGAGCAGGCAGCCCAACAAAAGCGGCACCAAAATATTGGCACCCGGGATGGAGGACATCTTAAAGAACGGCTCCTTTGCCGCCGGCGCCTCCACCGCAGTCGATTCACTCATATATATCTCCTTTGGATGCATGCGAATCGTAGCCGCACGCGCCTATGTCAGAAAGAAGGCGACGGTCCCGAGTCGCAGGAGCCGTCGCCGAATTAACGTCGCGGGATATTACCCGTCCAGGACGATGCCACCGTCGCAGTCACCGATCTCGCCGTTCACGAAGCTGGCGAGGTCGGAGGCAAAGAAGAGCACCATCTGCGCAGGCTCGCTGGCCTGGGCGGCACGGCCCAGAGGAATACCGTTGATGATGCGCTGAGAGTTCTCGTCAGAGAGGATCGAGGTCATATCGGTAAGCGTGAGCGACGGGCATACAGCGTTGCAGCGAACGCCAAACTTGCCGCCTTCCTTGGCGACTGCCTTGGTTAGACCGTTAACACCGGCCTTGGAGCTCGCGTAAGCCGCGGTGCCGAGCAGGCCGCCGCCGATCTTGCCAGCAACAGAGCTCACGTTGACGATAGTGCCGGCATGGGCCGCCTTAAAGTGCGGGTACACGGCGTTCATCATGGTAAAGGTGCCGTTGAGGTTGATGTCGATGGTACGGCGCCACTCAGTGTCATCGATCTCGTCGAACTTCTTGGTGCTGATGACGCCAGCGCAGTTAATCAGGATGTTGGTTTGCGGCAGGTCCGTAAAAATCTGCTCGACAGTCTCGCGCGCCTTGGGTGCATCGGCGACATCGAGCTGATAGAACTTGTTGCCCTCGCCAAGCTCGGCCACCGCGGCCTCGCCCTTAGCAGCGTTCCTTGCGATGAGCGCGACATGTCCGCCGCCCGCGACGATGCCCTTGGCGATCTCGAGGCCAATGCCCTGAGTGCCGCCCGTGACAATCGCGGTCTTGCCCGTGAAGTCAAATGCCATGACTCCATCCCCCTTTATATAAGGTGTCTCCTCGCGGGAAGTTGGAGCATCGCACGTGGCGATTATATGAGTCCCAGTCGTCATGGTGGTGACAACCCCTCGCCTAACCGCGTGCATGATAGTTCTTTGAAACGCTTCAGCAATTGAATGATTTTAAGTCTTTATGCACTCTTTATATTGCCTAGCGCCCAAGTAGATTTTTGGGACATGCCTAGAAATCTACCGAATGGGATGGTTGGGCGGGGGTATCATCTTTTACCGGAAATAGTTTCTAGTGTTAGGGGTTTTCGGTGGAAGATACCGATTTCCATGAGCTTGGGCGTCAGCTCTTTACCGAGTTTGGCAGCATGCACCAGCGCGTTTCGCGCTTTGCCGACCAGGCTCTGGGTGGCGAGATGGCCGTCATGCGCGCCCTCATGCGCGCTGGCGGCTCGCTCACGCCGAGCGAACTCGCCGATCGCGCCTGGGTCTCCAGCGCCCGCATCGCCAATATCCTGCGCGCCCTCGAGGCCAAGGGCTGGGTCGAGCGCGAGCACTCAAAGACCGACCGTCGTCGCGTACACGTCACAGTGACCGACAAGGGATTCCAGGTCATCGAAATCAAACGTCGGGAATTCGAGGACCGCACCGCAGCCTTCCTCGAGCAGCTCGGCGAAACAGATACCCAAGAGATGGTGCGCCTTCTAAGACGTGCCAACGAAATTATCGACCGCAATCAAGAAAGGAGAGATGCCGAGTGAGGATTCTCAAGCTCTTTAAAAAACATATCCTGGCACTGTTCGCAGCTATCGTACTTATCATAATCAGCTGCAACGCCGATCTGGCGCTGCCTACCTATATGAGCGACATCGTCGACGTGGGTGTGCAGCAAGGCGGCATCGCGTCGCCCGTGCCCGACACCATCCGTGCCGAATCGCTCGACGACCTCGAACTCTTTATGAGCGATAAGGACGCCAAGGCTGTGGAGGCCGTGTTTAGCAAGGCGGACAATAACGGCATTCGAACGTACAAGGGCACCGAGGAGGAGCGTGCCGACGGCGGCAAGATTGCCGACATCATGAGCCTGCCTGAGACTGTCGTCCTTTCGTTCAACCAGGGCATCGATGCCAACTCCATGGGCGGCATGATGGGCTCGTCCGGTGAGAAAGACAACAGCGGCGCTCAGGCCATGCCCACGCCCGAGCAAATGGCAGCGATGACGCCCGAGCAGCTCGCCGAGATGCAGCAGAAAGCCGCAGCGGCGCAGAACATGCAAAAGCAGATTGATGCCGACGGCGGTAAGATCACCATGAAGGGCCTGCGTCTAGGCGTTGAAGGCGGCCTAATCGACCAGGGCAAGCTCGTGGAGGGCGCCAACGATATGGCGGACAAAATGGGCTCCATGTCGGGTTCCATCGTGACCCAACGCGCCGTGAGCTATGTGCAAGACGAGTACAAGGCGCAGGGCATCGACCCCGCCGACGTGCAGAACGCCTACCTGGGCCGCATGGCGACCACGATGTTTGGTCTGTGCCTGATCTCGCTCGTCGCCACCATCCTGACCGGTGCCGTGGCTTCGCGCACCGCCTGCTCCATCGCCCGCGACCTGCGCCGCGAGACCTTCAACAAGGTTATGCACTTCTCGCCGGCCGAGGTGGGCAAGTTTAGCCAGGCCTCGCTCATCACCCGCTGCACCAACGACATTCAGCAGATCCAGATGGCCGCAACCCTGTTTATCCGCATGTGTCTGATGGCCCCCGTCATGGGCATCGTCGCCGTCATGCGCGTCCTGGCCAACCATACCGGCCTAGAGTGGACCATCGCCGTGGCCATCATCGCGGTCTCGGCCGTCGTCGGCGTGCTTATGGGCCTCACCATGCCCAAGTTCAAAAAGATGCAGAGCTTTGTGGACCGTGTGAACCTTACCGCCCGCGAGCTGCTCGACGGCCTTATGCCCATCCGCTCGTTCAACCGCGAGGAGCATGAGCTCGAGCGTTTTGACAAGGCTTCGCTCGACCTGATGACCACGCAGCTCTACACCAACCGAGCCATGAGCTTTATGATGCCACTCATGATGCTCGTCATGAACTGCATCACCGTGCTTATCGTCTGGTTTGGCGCGCAGGGCGTGTCCGACGGCGTGATGCAGGTCGGCAACATGATGGCGTTTATCTCCTACACCATGCAGATCGTCATGGCGTTTATGATCCTCACCATGGTTTCGGTCATCCTGCCCCGCGCCGAGGTCGCAGCCGAGCGCGTGGAAGAGGTCATCACCTGCCCCACGAGCATCAACGACCCCGCCTCGCCCAAACTGCCCGCTGCCAGCGCGCCGCGCGGCGAGCTCACCTTCCGCGACGTGAGCTTCCAGTATCCCGATGCCCGCGCCGACGTCATTAGCGGCGTAAACTTCACCACGCACGCCGGCCAGATGCTCGGCATCATTGGCTCCACGGGTTCGGGCAAGTCCACGCTTGTGCAGCTCATCCCGCGCCTGTACGACGTCACGGGCGGCAGCATTTCACTCGACGGCATCGACGTGCGCGACATGACCCTTTCCGAGCTGCGTCGCCGCATCGGTTATATTCCGCAGCAGGGTCGTCTGTTCTCGGGTACCGTCGAGAGCAACCTCAAGTTTGCCGGCGACATGGTGAGTGACGAGGATATGCGCCAGGCAGCACGCGTCGCCCAGGCGGAAGACTTTATCGCCGAGCGCGAGGGCGGCTACGACTCCCCCATCAGCCAGGGCGGCTCCAATGTCTCGGGCGGTCAGCGCCAACGCCTGGCCATCGCCCGCGCGTTGGCCAAAAAGCCCGAGGTCGTGGTGTTCGATGACTCGTTTAGCGCCCTCGACTACAAGACCGACGCTCGCCTGCGCGAGGAGTTGGCCAAAAACGTCACCGACGCCGCGCTCGTGGTCGTGGCCCAGCGCATCGCGACCATCATGCACGCCGACCAGATCATCGTGCTCGACGACGGCCACGTAGTGGGCACCGGCACGCACGAGGAGCTGCTGCGCAACTGCCCGGCGTACCTGGAGATCGCACAGTCGCAGCTTTCCGCCGAGGAGCTGGGGCTTACCCAAGAAGAAATTGCAGCCGTCATGGAAGGAGGCGAGCGCTAATGGCAGACGAGACCAAGACTCAGATTCCCAAGCCCACCCGCCAGCGTGGTCCCATGGGCCGCATGGGCGGCATGCGTCGCGGCGAAAAGGCCAAGGACTTTAAGGGCACCATGAGGCAGCTGCTCGGCTATATCGGCCAGCACAAGATTGCCGTGTTTGCCGCCGTCGCCTTTGCCGTGTGCTCGGTCATCTTTAACATTGTGGGACCCAAGGTGCTCGGCCAGGTTACGACCAAGCTGTTCGAAGGCCTGGTCGCCAAGGTCAACGGCACCGGCGACGTTGACTTTGACTGGATCGCCAAGACGCTCGGCTTTTTGCTCTGCCTGTATCTGGCGAGCTCTGTCTGCAGCCTGGTCCAAGGCTGGCTCATGACCGGCGTCACGCAAAAGATCTGCTACCGCATGCGCAAGGAAATCGCCGCCAAGATTGCCGTCGTGCCGATGAGTTACTTCAACGGCCACAGCAAGGGAGACGTACTCAGCCGCATCACCAACGACGTCGATACGCTGGGTCAGTCGCTCAACCAGAGCGTGACGCAGCTCATCACGTCGGTGACGCAGATTATCGGCGTGCTCGTCATGATGCTTTCGATCAGCCTGCCGCTTACCGGCGTCACCGTGCTCACGCTGCCGGCCGCCGCGATTATCTTGACCGTAATGATTCACTTCTCGCAGCCGTACTTCCGCGAGCAACAGCAGGTTCTGGGCGCCGTCAACGGCATTATCGAGGAAGACTTTGCCGGCCAGAACGTCATTCAGGTGTTCGACCGCGCCGAGGCCTCGATCGAAAAGTTCGACCGTCAAAACGACCGCCTCTTTATTAGTGGCTGGCGCTCGCAGTTCCTGTCGGGCCTGATGATGCCGCTTATGAGCTTGGTGGGCAACATGGGCTACGTGGGCGTCGTCGTGGTGGGCGCGCAGCTCGCGCTGACCGGCAATGCCACGCCCGGCGACATCCAGAGCTTTATCCAGTACGTGCGCAACTTTACGCAGCCGGTGCAGCAGCTGGGCAACGTGAGCAACACGATGCAGTCGATGGCCGCCGCCACCGAGCGTGTGTTTGAGTTCCTGGCCGCGCCCGAGGAGGAGCAGAAGGCCGACGCGCAGATTCCCGAGAAGCGCCCCGGCCACGTGGAGTTCGACCATGTCAAGTTTGGCTACACGCCCGACAAGACCATCATCCACGACTTTAGCTGCGAGGCGCAGCCCGGCCAAACCATTGCCATCGTCGGCCCCACCGGCGCCGGCAAGACCACGCTCATTAAGCTGCTGCAGCGCTTTTACGACGTGGACGGCGGCTCGCTGCGTGTCGAGGGCGTCGATGTGCGCGACTGGGACCGCGCGGCACTGCGCGGCGAGTTTGCCATGGTGCTGCAGGACACCTGGCTGTTTAACGGCACCATCCGCGAGAACATCCGCTACGGACGCCCCGACGCGAGCGATGCCGAGGTCGAGGCCGCTGCGCGCGCCGCACGCTGCGACCACTTTATTCATACGCTCGCCGGCGGCTACGACTTTATGATCAACGAGGAAGGCACCAACCTGTCGCAGGGTCAGCGCCAGCTCGTGACCATCGCCCGTGCCATTTTGGCCGACCGCCCGGCACTGATTCTGGACGAGGCGACTTCCAACGTCGATACCCGTACCGAGGAGCTCATTCAGCGCGCCATGGATGCGCTGATGCAGGGCCGCACCAGCTTTGTCATCGCGCACCGCCTGTCCACGATCCGCAACGCCGACGTGATCTTGGTGATTCGCGACGGCGACATCGTCGAGAAGGGCACGCACGACGAGCTGCTCGCCCAGGGCGGCTTCTACGCCGACCTGTACAACTCGCAGTTCGACGAGGCGGCGTAAATTCTGTCGCAAGGAACGAATAACGCCCGAGAACGGGGACGCAGGACAATCTGCGTCCCCGTTTTTTGCTCTGCGGCCCTCGAATTAGCTCTCTTGGGGCCCGATTGACAGCCCCTTCCGGACCCTGTGGCCAAAAAAGGTCAAATATGAGTACTGTTACATTTTTAGTAGCAGCCAAAACCGCCTCAAATGGCCTCTTTGCGGCTTCTATACGCCTTCAAATTAATCAAAACGCCCGTCAGTATGCTTCTGTGTGCCAACGTTAATGAACATATTTACTGTAGTGTCTATTATCTTGTAAGCTCGATATGATACTACGCCAGTACCAGTACTCATATTTGCCATTTTTTGCCCACGGGGTATGCCGCAGAAGATCCAACTTGCTCCAGCGTGCCGTACGCCGACCCTCCCCTTCCGGCGAGTGCCGACATTTTCCCAGATAAAACCGACCAAAATAAACCTGTCCCTTTTTGGCAGGTTTTGGGGTGACGAGGGCTTGCACTTTAGCGTGCGACAGCGGATAATGCCGAGCATTCGACAATCCGCTTATTGCTCTTTCTATAGATTGAGGAGACCCCTATGGCCATGGAATTCAAACGCAGGCTGCCGATCCCCATGGAGATCCGCGAGGAAATGCCACTTTCTGCCGAGCTTACCGCCAAAAAGCAGGCATTTGACGCCGAGGTCGCCAAAGTCTTTACCGGCGAGGACGCACGCAAGGTGCTCATCATCGGCCCGTGCTCTGCCGACCGCGAGGATTCGGTTCTCGAGTATATGAATCGTCTGGCCAAGACCGCCGAGGAGGTCAAGGACAAGCTCATTATCATTCCGCGCGTCTACACCAACAAGCCGCGCACCAAGGGCACCGGCTACAAGGGCCTGCTGCACAACCCCAACCCCGAGGCTCCCGACGACCTGCTCGAGGGCGTCAAGGCCATCCGCCATATGCACCTGCGCGTTATTGAGGAAACGGGTTTCTTCACCGCCGACGAGATGCTCTATCCGTCCAACTACCAATACCTCGTTGACCTGCTGAGCTATGTCGCCGTGGGCGCACGCTCGGTAGAGAACCAGGAGCACCGTCTGGTGTCGAGCGGCATTTCGGTACCCGTCGGCATGAAGAATCCCACTGCCGGCTCTACCACCGTTATGCTCAACTCAATTTACGCCGCCCAGGCGCACCAGAGCTTCATCTTCCGCAACTGGGAGGTCGAGTGCGACGGCAACCCGCTCGCACACGCCGTTATGCGTGGCTACATCGGTCTCGATGGGCGCACCTACCCCAACTACCACTACGAACACCTGGAACGCCTGGCCGAACGCTATACCGAGCATGCCGGCTATGCCAATCCGGCAGCGGTCATCGACTGCAACCACGACAACTCGGGCAAGCGTCCGCTGGAGCAGTATCGCATTTGCAAGGAGGTGCTCGACAGCTGCCGCCGCAACGAGTCCATCTCCAAGCTGGTCAAGGGCTTTATGATCGAGTCCTACCTAGAAGACGGCAACCAGCCGGTCGACGGCGGCGTCTTTGGCAAGTCGATCACCGACCCGTGCCTGGGCTGGGAAAAGACCGACTACCTCATCCGCGAGATCGCGGAACGGGTGTAGGTTACGGCGTTTTACCAGACGCCGTAACGGCTCGACGCTGCGCGGGTCGCATTTGAGACAATCTGACGTTCAACTTCAAGGGCGCGACCAGAAGGTCAGCGCCCTTTCGTTTCACGTCACCTTGTCTCAAATGCGACCCGCTCGCTGTCGTTGCCAAAACACCCGCATTTCTTTGGTCGTCAACTAGTCATTGGGGACGTTCTTGAATGACTAGTCGTTTAAGAACGTCCCCAATGACTACCTTGCACCAATCAAAAAGTTGCGGTGAGATAGTTCTTGAATTGGCCTTTTTGAGGGCTCAACAGGAACTATCTCACCGCAACTGCGTTGAGCGTTTTTGGCAGCGGGTTTACTTGCTCGCGAACAGCCAGATCAGGATGATCACCAGGATTGCTGCGATGATGCAGGCGATGGCTCCGGTGAATTTGACGCGTGAGTCGCGGGTTCGCTTGCGAACGTCGTCTTCGGCGGCCTCGAGTTGGGCAACTTCGCGCTCGGTCTCGGTATGCTCGGCCTTGTCGCGCGCCAAGGACCCGGCGAGCGATTCGGTGATCTCGGGATGGTCGTGCACCTCGGTCGCCTGCTCGATAATCGACTGCGCATGCGCGGCATCTGCCCGGGCGTTTGCGATGGCCTGCTCTTGCTCGCGGCGTGCCTTGTCCTGCGTGGCGATCTTTTCGCGCAGCTCGCGCTGGCGCGTCGCGGCGGTAGTTTTTGCGGACTGCAGCTCGTCGCGCGCGGCATCTGCCTCAGCCGTTACGGCCTGGTGCGCGCGTTTAGCGTCGGCGATGGGGGCCTGTGCCTGCTCGACGGCCTGCTCGGCGGCGGCAAGTGAATGCTCAAGATCGGCAGTCACGCGCGGAATATCTTCCTCGGCCTTGCGGAGGGCGTCGGCAGCGTCGGAGATTTGCATAGACAACTCGTTGGTGCGTACGGTGTAATTGGCGGGATTTGCCGAAGGGTTGCGCTGCAGCTCGGCATACTCGCGACGCAAGGTCTCGAGCTGTGCGCGCGTAGCATCGGCAGTTTGTCGTGCGGTGGCGACACCGGCATCGCGCTCAGCCTTCACTTTGTCGCGGATACGCTTGGAATCCTCAAGGCGACGAACGAGGCGGTTGCCGGTCTCGCGCGAGCTCGCCTCGCGGGCTTCCACGGCGTCGAGTGCAGCCTTCAGGCGGAGCTCGGTCGCATCGTCCTCTGCCTTCATTTGCTCGAGCTGACCCTTGAGCTCCGTCGCTTTGGCGGCATGGGCATCACGGTTACTTTCAGCTGCCGCAGCGGTCTTTTGTGCCGCGGCAATCGCCTGGCGTTGATCGGCGATGATCTGATCGTAGCGGCCTGCGATGTCCTGGCGCGTCTCGAGCTCCTCTGCCTGGTCGGCGATGCGCTGCTCAAGCTCGGCTAAATGGGCGCGGGCATCGGCGAGTGCCTTCTTGGCGGCGTTCATCTCGCGCATGGCCGACGCGCCCTGGGCGATAAAAGTGCCCACGGCGTTAGCGGTATTTGAGACGGCGCTCCCCAGGTCGCGGCTCGTGGCGGGGGCGTGCGAGGTGGTCGGGTGTACGGCCTCGGCGGCATTCGTATCGGCAGTCTGCGGCGCGGCGATATTGCCGGTGCCGCCTTCAATCACGGAAAAGCCCGCTGCATGCGGGTCGACCGCATCGGCGCCGATCGTGGGGTGCTCGAGTTGCAGGAACGAGGGCATGGTGCTGCCCTGGTCGGCAACCGGGGTCTCGCCGGGCACAAACGTCGAGGCAGCCTCGGCGGCTTCCTCTTCCTCGGCGTCGACATCGGCATCGGCGACAGCGTCCTTCATCGCTTTGACGGCATCCATCATGGAGTCCATGACGGCGTCGAGCTCTTCTTCCGAAGACACCTCGATGGGGCCCGCTGGTTGCGGGGTGGCGTCCTTTTCGGGGGCGTCGTCCTGAGCGGCCGAATCGCCGTTTTGCTCGTCGGCATTTTCGGTCGCAGGGGTTTCCGCCGCAGCGCCGTTATCCAGAGTGGCGTCGTCGACGTCGGTATCATTGCAGGTCGCAGCGTCAGTATCTGCGGCGACGTCTGCGGAATCATCAATATGCTGCTGAGTCTGGGGGTCCAGCTCGTCTGTCATAGGCATGTGCTCCTCATCGTTGTTTGTCACCCTATGATAAAGTCTCGCGCCGACATCCCGCGCGCCGCAGCAAAGTTTCAAAACGTGTTCGATGGCTCGCGTCGATAGCAAAAACTCGGCCACTTTATCCAGTTTGTACTTGACAATCCCTTCGCCGAAAGACGTTATGCCGTTCGCCTGCCGAGGCCTTTTCTTTTCACTTGAAGAAGCTAAAGTTGCATTTCAGCTTTTGGCGCGTTTATTTTGGATGCGCGCAGTCGGCGGGCGTGCCCGTCGCGATTTTGAAAGGACTTCGTATGGGACTTTTCACTGGTAAGACCGTGATCGTCACCGGCGGCGGCAAGGCCACGCTTAAGGACGGCTCTGCTGGCTCCATCGGCTACGGCATCGATATCGCTTTTGCCAAGGAGGGCGCGAACCTCGTCATCACCGGCCGCAACGTCGCCAAGCTCGAGGCCGCCAAGGAGTCTCTCGAGGCTGAGTACGGCGTCAAGGTTCTGCCTGTTCAGGCCGATGTTTCTGCCGGTCAGGACAACGAGGCCGTCGTACAGAACGTTATCGACAAGGCGATTGAGGAGTTCGGCCGCATCGACGCCGTCGTCAACAACGCCCAGGCCAGCGCCTCGGGCGTGACCATCGCCGACCACACTATGGACCAGTTTAACCTGGCCATTTACTCTGGCCTGTATGCCACCTACCTGTACATGCAGAAGGCCTATCCGCACCTGAAGGAGACCAAGGGCTCCGTGGTCAACTTTGCTTCGGGCGCCGGCCTGTTTGGCAACTACGGCCAGTGCAGCTACGCCGCCGCCAAGGAAGGCATCCGCGGCTTGACCCGCGTCGCCGCCAACGAGTGGGGCAAGGACGGCATCAACGTCAACATCGTGTGCCCGCTTGCCTGGACTGCTGCGCTCGAGAACTTCCAGGATGCTTACCCCGAGGCGTTCAAGGCCAACGTCCACATGCCGCCGGCGGGCCACTACGGCGACGTCGAGAAGGAAATCGGCCGCGTGGTCGTTCAGCTTTGCGGCCCCGACTTTAAGTATATGAACGGCGAGACCGTCACCCTCGAGGGCGGCATGGGCCAGCGGCCTTAAGAGTTACGGCGTTTTACCAAACGCCGTAACGGGCCGACGCTGCGCGGTCACCAGGGCGACAACTTGTCATTCAAAGAGGGCGGCATGACCAGAAGGTCTATGCCGCCCTCTTTTCATGCCAATTTGTTCGCCCTGGCGACCGCTCGCTCATATGACCCAATCCGCTGTCAAGAGCCACAATGGCCCC
>UQTD01000012.1 GCA_900543845.1 uncultured Collinsella sp. | reverse complement strand
CGGAAAGCACATTAAGTGCTTTCCTTTGCGTGCGGAACTCGCGACAAACTTAACCCGCGCCAGTCGGCCCCGGAGACCCTCCCTGCCGTCACTATGTTCAACCAGTTTTGCGGGCGTGCGCCGCTGCGCGGCTAGCCCGCGTGCTCCTCGGCGGGGTTGGTCTGATTATTCTTGTTGAACTTCGGCCTTTTGCTGAAAGAAAAACGGGAGATGCGATCTGCATCCCCCGTTTTTGTTGCGGTTAGTCTAAGTCAATAAATTTGGTGCTCAGGATCTTGCCGTCCTTGACGAGCATTCTGGCCATGGTGGGGCCTCGGCTGCCTCTGGGATAGCTGGCGCTGCCGGGGTTGAGGACCAGGCAGTGGCCTACTTGGGCTTCTTTGGTTACGTGGGTGTGACCGTTGATGGCTACGTCTACGGATCCCACCGGAAGGTCTTCGCGGTAGTGGGCTACGGCAAATTTGAGGCCTTCGTAGGTGAAGATGGCCAGACGGTCTACATCCGGGCCGTAGTCGCGGTAGTAGTCGTTGTTTCCTAGGACCGCTCGCACGGGGGCGATGGTGCATAGATGCTCGTAATCCATCTCTGAGGTGAGGTCTCCGGCGTGGATGATCAGATCTGCGCCCTTGAGCTCGTCCAGAAGCGCGGGCGAAAGATAGCCGTGGGTGTCCGAGATGATGTCGATGCGCTTGGCGCTTGCACTGTTCATGGGATCCCTTCTGCAAAACCGATTCGACGTATATACAAAAAGCCCCACGGCTCCGCAGACAATTGGTCTACAGGGCTGCGGGGCCAGTTTGCTAGAGGCTCAGGGCCTTCTTGAGCGGTACAACGCGGCGGCGCGAGACCGGCACGCGTTCGTCGACGCCCGTAATGCCCAGTTGGATAGCGCCCGAGGGCACCGTCTCGACATCCGTGACGCACGCCAAGTTGACGATATAGCGGCGATGAACGCGAAAGAAGCCAAAGTCGCAAAGCTTGGCCTCGAACTGCGCCAGCGAAGTCGTCGATAGAAAACGATCATCGACGGTATAGATACAGGAGTAATCGTCCTTGGCCATGATGAAGCGAATGTCATCCACGGGGATGAGGACCTTACGGCCGCCCTTTTCCACCGGAATGCGCTCGATGGTGGCTTTGCTGTCCGTGACGGGCTTGGCGTGCTGCATGACCTTCTCGATCGCACGATCCAGGCGTGCCTCCTCGACCGGCTTCATTAGGTAATCGACGGCATCTACGTCGAACGCCTCGACGGCATGATCGCTATACGCGGTCACAAACACAATCGCCGGAGGATTCTTAAGCTTATGCAGTGCCTCGGCAAGCTGCAGACCAGAAGCACCGGGCATCGAGATATCGAGAAATACGACATCGACGCGGCTTTCCATCAACATCTCAATGGCGGAGCGGACGCTCGACGCCTCAGTGATCGTGCCGATCTTGCCCGTCTGCTCGAGCAAGAAGCGAAGTTCCGAACGGGCCGGGGCCTCGTCATCCACAATCATCGCACGCAGCATAGGGATTAAACCTTTCGTCAGCAAACTACGCTGGGCATCCGCCGCTTGGCGTTGAGCCCATAGCCTTTTATTTTACTCTTGAATATCAAAGATGCTCTCTGACAAATCAAGATGCAGGAGCACTTTGGTGCCCTTGCCCGGCGCCGATTCGACGCGCGTATAAGAGTGCGGTCCATAAAAGCGATGGATGCGCTCAGAAATATTGTGCATGGCCACGCCGGCACCGCCGCCTTGCGGGGAACTGGCATCGGGGCGGGCGGAGCGCTCATCAAACAGCCTGGCGGCGGTGCCCTCGTCCATGCCCACGCCGTTGTCAGCCACGGCAATCAAGATTGCGTCGTCGCCGTCTTGATGGACGGTCACATCAATCCGCAGGGCGTCGTCATCGCCCATGCCATGCCGTACGGCGTTCTCGACAATGGGCTGGATTACAAAGGCCGGGACCAACGTGTCCTCGACATCCTCGGAGACATCGAAAGTCGCCAGTACGCGGTCCTCGCCAAAGCGCGCCTTCTCAAACGTCAGGTAGCGCTTGGTCTGGGCAACCTCGCGCGAGACCGGGATAAGCGACCCTGAGTTGTCGAGCGTGGCGCGATAGAACGAGGAGAACTCGCGCAGCAGCTCGCGGGCGCGCAGCGGGTCGGTACGCGTAAACGACGCGATGGTGTTGAGCGTGTTAAACAGAAAGTGCGGATTGATCTGCGCTTGCAGGGCACGAACCTCGGCACGGGCCGTCAGTTCCTTTTGCACCTCGAGCTCGTGGATGGCGAGCTGCGTGGACAGGATCTCGGCAAAGCCCGAGGCGAGCGCATACTGGGTACGATCGACGGCGCGCGGGGTCTTGTAGTAGAACTTGAGCGTGCCGACGGTGCGGTCGCCCACCTTGATGGGCGCGATGATGCCGGCGGGAACCTGGTTGTGCGAGCCATCCGAACCCACCACGTCCACCACGCGGTTGAACGACTGCACGATGCCGTGCTCAATAACGTAGCGCGTGGCAAGCGTGTGGATGGGCGAATCGGGCAGCAGCTTTTCCTCGAACTCGCCCGCGCAGGCCAGCACGTTGCCCTCATCGGTGATGGCAACGGTCATGGCACGCGTCTCGGGCAGGATACGCCGGCACACCAAAAGCGCTGATTCCTGTGTCAGGCCGCCCTTAATGTCCTCGAGCATGGCCGAGGCAACCGAAAGCGTCTCCTCGGTGTACTGGGAGCGTACCGAATCGGGATTGAGCGTCAAATAGATAAAGATGCACAGGAAGATGCACAGTAACGCACAGGCGACCACCGTGGCAATCGGCTCAATGCCAGTCGCCAGAGCAAAGATAAAGTACGCCAACACGCAAACGGCGCAGACAACGGCGATGATGCGAAAGATTGAAATTGAATTATCGCGCTGGGCGCGGCGGTCGATCATTCAGCCCCCTCCAGGATGCTAATCAGTTGTGCGTCGCGCCAAAGTTCGTCCATGATCTTGGGCCAGAAACTCTGAAAACGCAGGTAGCTTGCGGCGTTTTGGCGGGCATAGGTCTTGGCCTCGTCAATACCATGACGCCAGATGCGCAGATACCCCTCGTGCTCGCGGGTAAACATGCTGCGAACCATGGCAGTCTTGCGCACGCGGTCGTCAAGCTCGCGCGAGATCCACGGACCCGGATAGGGCATGAGTGATGCGGCCGTAACCGGAATGAGCTCCTTTTGGTGCGCAGCGAACGTCAGCTTGGCCCGCTCGTAGTACCAACGGTACACGTCCTGCATAAAGCGCGGCGAGCGCTTCTCGGACTCGGGCGGCAGGTGGCGTACGGTCCACTCGTTGTCGAACCACACGTCGTAGCCAAACATGCGCATGTTAAAGAGATAGTCCAAATCCTCGCCGCGGGTGATAAACGGGTCGAAGGCCACGCGCGTAAAGGCGCGGGCGTGCAGGGCCATCAGGCCGCCGCACACGTAATTGGAGCGCGAGATGCGGGTGCCCGAGAGCGCCTTTTTCATCCAGCGATTGAACTCGATGCGCTTGGTCCACCAGCGATGGCAAATGCCCGCTTTGTCCGTGGGAGCCAGCGGCGACCCGTCGCGATCGTAAAAGTATCCGCTCTTGACCAAAATCGGCAGGCCCTGACGTGTCTGTTGGCCCAGTGCATAGGTCGCACGCTTCATAAAGTCGGCATCGATGACGGTCTCGTCGTCATCCAAAAACACAACCGCGTCGTGCCCCAGCACCGCCGCGCAGGCAAGACCCATGTTGCGGATGGCGCCGTAGCCGCGCAGGCTCACGCACTCGCCCGAGCCTTTGGGCGCAATCTGTGCCACGCGGTCGGCAACACGCGAAGCCTGAGTATTGGTAACGATGGTGACCTTAAGCGTGGGATGCGCATTAACGATTTCGTGCACGCGACGGGATACGTCGGACGTGGCAGAAACCGGACAGACCACCAAGAGAATGATGCGCGGAATGTCGCGCACCTGTTCGAGCGAAGTCAGGCAGCGATCGAGTTCCGGGTTGGCGGCATTGAGCGACGTCGAGTGATCGTAGGTGCCGGGAGCGTTTGCTTGGGTATCATCGCCTGCCCAATATGTTGGGATCACAACCGTGGCGTTCATACCTTTACCCTCCTTGCAACACAAAAACGGGGCGCCGCCAAACACAGGCGACGCCCCGCGACCTAGCTGATTCCATCATACCCACTTGGGCTAAACATTGTTCGGAAGTCAGAATGATTTATGCGGCTACTTCCAAAAGAGTGCTGCGGATAGGCACAATTGCCGTACTGAGCCCAGTTGTCTTACGCCGCCGTCTGAGCCATGCGGGACAGACGGACCAGCAGCACAAAGCCAAGCACCAGCAGCACGCCGATGGAAAGGACGCCCAGCGACGGGTTGCCGGTCAGCGAGGTGACGACCGACACCAGGAAGGTGCCCATCACGCTTGCGTAGCGGCCAAAGATATCAAAGAAGCCGTAGTACTCGTTGGACTTTTCCTTGGGGATGATGCGGCCAAAATAGCTGCGGCTGAGCGCCTGAACGCCACCCTGGAACAAGCCGACCAAAATGGCGAGCACCCAGAACTCAAAGGCAGTCTTTAAGAAAAACGCGGCAAAGAGCACGATGCCCATGTAGGCGGCGACGGCCACCATGATCATGTTGAGCGTGCCCACGCGACCGGCGAGCTTGCCATAGATAATGGCGGACGGGAAAGCGACGAACTGCGTAACGAGCAGTGCCAGCACCAGCTGGGTCGAATCGATGCCCAAAGCCGAGCCGTAGCTGGTTGCCATGGAGATGACTGTATGGACACCATCGATGTAGAAGAAGAACGCGATCATGTAGACCAGCACGGGCTTGTTGTGGGCGATCTCGCGCATGGTGTGTCCGACCTCGGAGAACACGCCGCCCACGATGTGGCCGATGGTGTCCTGGGGACCGCGCTCGCGACCGTACTTTTGCTTATAGGTGCGAATGAGCGGCAGGGTAAAGATGAGCCACCAAGCGCCGGTGATGACAAACGACAGACGCGTTGCCAGCATGGTGGGGACGCCAAGAGCGGGGCCACCCATGATAAGCGCCAGGCAGATGATGAACGGCACGGTGGAACCGATGTAGCCCCAGGCATAGCCCGAGCTGGACACGGCGTCCATGCGCTCGTCGGTGGTAATGTCGGGCAGCATGGCGTCGTAGAACGTCATAGAGGAGTTAAGGCCGATAGTGCACAGCACGTACACGGTCAAAAATGCCATGGCGGACATGGGGATAGCCTGCGCCAGGCAAAGAACCAGGCCCGTGAGGAAGAAGCCCAAGAAGAACTTGATCTTGTTGCCGGCATAATCGGCAAGCGCGCCCAGAATGGGCATGAGCATGGCAATGACCAACGAGGCGATCGTCTGCGCGTTGCCCCAAGCGACCACCAGGTCTGCCGAAGAAGCACCGGTATTGATGGCGTTAAAGTAGATGGGCACCACCGAGGTATTGAGCAGCACGAGGGCCGAGTTGCCCACATCGTACATAACCCAGTTACGCTCGAGCTTGGTGTATTTCATGGACAGGGCCCCTTCGTATTCGCCCGATATGCAGTTAGTTCATCGTACCCCAATTGTCCAGAAGCGCCGGTAAGGATTCGGCAAAGGGACAGGAGCGGTCATACGGACACGCGGGGCGAAACGCCATCCCATCAACGCAGTTGCGGTGAAATAGTTCCCGCTTAGCCCTCCGGGGGCTTCATTCAGGAACTATTCCACCGCAACTTATTGGAGAGTATGGGCGAGGCAGCTTGCTACTCCTCGCGGTCGAACTCTTCGTCGGCGCCGAGCACGCGACCGCTGTAATTGACGTGGTTGGTCACGGCTTCCATATCGCCGGTCTCGATAAAGCGGGCGACGGTGAGCTCGTAATCGAGCAGTGCGCGGTCAAAGACCTCGGGGAAGCTCTCGGTCGAGATTTCATCGGTAAAGGGGCTTTTCCATGCCAAGTGGCCCAGGTTGCCGGTACGCTCGGGCAGCTCGGTCGTCACGCGGTGCGCAAGGCCGTCGAGCAGCGAATAATCGTGCACCAAGCCCTCGAGCAGGGCAATCGCGCGCGTCTTGGCCGAACCGGCCGGCTCGATAGTGCGGTAGAGCAGCTGCATGTCGTCTACGGCGCCGCCGTACTCCCCCACCGGGATATCGATGCCGTACACGCGTCCGGCAACATAGCTCATCAGCACGCCGGCAACGCGATTGATGCGGTCGGTAGTGACGATCTCGCCCGCCGGCGGATAATCCTCGACCGTTGCCCCATCGCGCTTGAGCTGCAGCATCAGCACGTCCAGGTCGCTTTCGAGCACGGCATGAACTTGACTGCCCGAAGCCTCGAGCTCGGGATCGGACTCGACAATGCCAAACTGCTGCTCGTAGACAAAGGGATGGGCATTGCGATCGAGCACATAGTGCGACAGCAGGCCCAGCGCAAAGGCGCGACCCAGATTGGCATCGCGCGGCTGCAGGTGTGACACGCCGTCGCGCAGGCACGAGAACTGGCGCGACATGCGCGAGCGGTGCATGACCTGAGCAAGCGACATGCAGTCGGAAATGCGCGGCGTGAGCATGTGAAAGAAGAACGGGTCGGGACCTTGGTTTCCCAGGATAAAGGCGATGCGCTCCTCGTCGGACGTGATAACGCCTCGCGGAAGACGGTCGATGCTTTCCTCGCCAAACAGATGATGCGTAATGAGCGCGGGCATAATAATCCTTTCGATTTCATTCGATGCAATCCATTATGCCCACCGCACAGTCATGCCAAACCTGTAACGGCAAACGATGGCACACCGACCCTTACGCAAGCCCCAAGTGCGATTTGACCTCGGCAGCGCGACGGCGGGACACGGGCACCGTCGAGGTTACGCGATCGAGCCTGAGCTCCATCAGGCCCGTGGAGCCGATCTCGACATTATGTACGTCTTCCAAATTAACCAGATAGCTGCGATGGACGCGGATAAAGCCCTCGGAGGCCAGGCGACGCTCGAGCGAGGAAATCGACTCATTGATCAGATACGTCCCCTCGGCGCAGACGGCGTTGCAAAAATCGGCGCGCGCCTCAAAGTAGCAGACATCCGCCACGGGAATGAACACCTTTTTGCCCCCGCGATCCACCGTCAGGCGCAAAGGCTGGCGCGGAGCATGGACGACACGGCGAGCGCCCAGGGCAGTCTCGATCTTGTCGAGCGCCTTTGACAGGCGGGCATCCTCGACCGGTTTGACGATGTAATCGACCGCATCGAGGTTATAGGCATCGGCCGCATACTCGGCAAATGCCGTCACAAACACCACGACCGGCGGCGTCTTTAGGTTCTGCAGCGTCTCGGCAAGCTCAATTCCCGAGCGACCGGGCATGGTAATGTCTAAAAACAGCACGTCGGGCTTGTTCGACAGAATCGACTCCACGGCTTCGGTGACATTGCCCGCCTCGGCAATCTGACCTACACGCGTATCCTTTTCCAACAGATAGCGTAGCTCAGCCCTAATGGGAGGCTCGTCATCAACCACCAGGATGTTCCAGCCTTCGGACATATGCGCTTCCCCTCTTTTTCTCTCAATCCAACCGCGTGCTACACCGTTAGCGGCGCTGGCTCATGCGGCTCGCCGTTCAACTCAACGATGACCTGCGTTCCCACGCCCTCCTGGGACTTCACGCGCATGCCAGAATCTTCTCCGTAAAAGAAATGGATGCGCTGAAGCACGTTGAAGAGCGCCAGGCCGCAACCTCGCTTGACGGAGCCGTCGGCGGTAATGCTCTCGGGCTCCTCTCGGCGATGCTGCTCAAACAGATGCGCGCAGACTTCTTCGCTCATCCCGATGCCGTCATCTTCGACAATGATCTCCAAGCCGTCATCGGTCTCGAAAGCCCTAACACGAATAGAAAGCGGCTCGATCTCGCGCTGCGCATGCTTGATGCAGTTTTCGAGCAGCGGCTGCAAGATAAACGGCGGTACCAGGCTGTCGCGCACCTCAAAGTCGATGTCGACCGAAACGCGCAGACGACCGTCGCCATACCGGGCCTGCATAAGATTGATATAACGAGTGCCCTGTTCCACCTCGTGCTCGAGCGTGGTGAGCGTATCGGAATCAGAAAGCGTCTGACGATAGTAATTGGAAAAGTCGATCAGCAGCGATCGCGCCTTGTCGGGCTCGGTTCGAACGAGCGACACGATCGTGCTAATGGTATTGAATAGAAAATGAGGATCGACCTGTGATTGCAAGGCACGCAGCTCCACGCGGGCCGTAAGCTCGTCCTGGCGCTCGAGCTCAAAGCTGGCGAGCTGCGTGGAAATGAGATCGGCAAAGCCCGAGGCCAACGCCGTCTGGCGCATATCGATGCTGCTCAGGCGGGGATAGTACAGCTCGAGTGTGCCCACGCAATGCCCGCGCACGGTAAGCGGCGCGACAATGCCGGCGCGCAGACGGGGAAAATAACCGCCCGTCTCATTGGAGGTGTCACGCGAAAACACACTCTGCTCGCCCGTCTCAATCACACTGAGCGTTGTCTTGAGCACGACCGGGGTGCCGGCAGGGCACTTTGCCGAGTCCTCGCCCCAGCTTGCCAACACCTGTTTGCCATCGGTAAAGCAGATGGCAGAGGCGATGGTCTCGGACAGGATGATTTTAGAGGCGCCCAAGGCCGCTTCGGGCGTAAGGCCGCGCGACGTGTAGGCGAATATTTTTGATGCGATGGCGAGCGTACGGTCGGTTGCACTCGATGTGAGGTCGTCGGGGACCACAAAGACATACGAGAAAAAGAAGCACAGCATGACCATGCCGGCAATAACGACAACGCCCGGAACGGGATTGGGGTTATCGGTTAAATCCCAGATAAGCAGCAGGATAAGCGCCGGAACGACAACACCGAGCAGGATGGCCTGGACCACATGCTGGGCCGTACGAAAGACCTTGGTAGAGTTGTAGCTCTTGCCCAGAATCAGCCTGTTTAAATCCACCGTCATCCCCTTTTATCTATCGCACCCATAGCAATAAAGAGGGCCGCAAGCGACCCTCTCCATTGCATTATGCAATCAAATACTGTGTTTTACATCCAGTCGTCGATGAACGGTAGTTTAGGCGCTGTATTTGTTGGCCTCGCCAAAGGTGCCCGCCTCGACGATCCAGCCGTCCTTCATGATGACGTCCATGTTGTCGGTGTTGAGCACGTGGATGTCGGCGGCGACGTCACCGTTGACGACCAGCAGGTCGGCGCACTTGCCGGCCTCGATGGAACCGGTCTCGTCCTCGATGTGGCACATCTTGGCACCGTTGAGGGTGGCGCAGGTGATGGTCTCGACCGGGGTGAAGCCGATCTTGTCGACGAACTCGTACATCTCCTCGATGGAGCAGGTGCCGTACGGGGTGACGAAGGAGAAGGAGTCGGAGCCGATCGTCATGACGACGCCGCGCTTCTTGGCCTCGCGCAGGCAGTCGTAGTTGCGCTGCAGCTCCTTCTCGACCAGGGTGCCCTCGTACTTGTCGTGCAGCTCGGGGACGTAGACGGGCGGATAGGTGGCGTACCAGGTGGGCAGGAAGGCGATCGTCGGGGTGAAGAAGGTGCCCTGCTCGGCCATGAGGTCCATGGTGCGCTCATCGATATCGAAGCCGTGAATCAGCTGCTCGCAGCCAAAGCGAACGGAATCGTAGGCAGCGGCGTGGTTGTTGTAGCAGTGGCTCCACACGGGGATGCCGACCATCTTTGCCTCTTCGACTACGGCCTGGATCTCCTCGGAGCAATAGTGCTGGTCGCGACCGGAGTCCCAGCGCCAGATGCCGCCACCGGTAGCCCAGATCTTGATGGCATCGGGGTTCTCGCGCAGGCGACGACGGACGGCCTTGCGCAGATCCCAAGGACCGTCGACCTGGTCGCCCCAGGGATGGGATTCCTTGTTGAGCTCCTGGGTGCAGTGGTGGGAGTCACCGTGGCCGGCAACGCGGCAGAAGCCGAGGCCGGTGGCCAGAACGCGCGGGCCCTTGAAGACGCCCTTGTCGATGCAGTCACGGATCTGGATACCAAAGCGGCCGATTTCGCAGACGGTGGTGAGGCCATGGGTGAGGCAGTCGTAGGCCTGCTTGACGGCGACGGCCTGCTTCTCGAGGAGCGGCTGCATGACCCAATCGGTGTCATCGTCGGTCAGGTTGCCCGAGAAGTGCAGGTGGGTGTCGATCAGGCCGGGAAGGACGGTCTTGCCGGCGGCGTCGATGACCTCAACGCCCTCGGGAAGGTCCTGCATAGCGCCGGCGTACTCGATCTTGCCGTTGTCGTCGACGAGAACGAGGGAGTTCTCGACCGGCTCGGCACCGGTACCGTCGATGAGCTTGCCGCCAACGATTGCATACTTAGTGGACATGGTTCCTCCTTATGGATCCATATAGTGGGCGAGGCCGTGTTGGGTTAAGGCCTCACAAAGCTACCCAAGTGGTGCCGGGTTCGGTGCGCGGGAGAGAGGATTCCACGCACCCGATCCGCCCCGGCTAGGCGTTACTTTTTGCGGGAATTGGTGAAAGCCATGAGGGCCAGGCCAATAGCCAACCAACCGATCACGATGCTCCACTCCACCATGTTGAGGGAGGCGGGAGAGAACGGAATCACGAGCAGGCCGATGATGATGGCGCAGGCAGCGATAGCGAGGCCGATGCCAAACTTGCCGCCGGGCACCTCGTAGGGACGAGGCAGGTCGGGCTCGGTGAAGCGCATGCGCAGGCAGGCGAGGGCGACCATACCGCAGGAGAAGATGAAGGCGAGAGCCGACACGTTGGTCAGAGGGATGAGCATGTTCTTGCCCAGGAACGGACCGATGACGGTGATGACGCCCAGAACGACGCAGGCGAGCTTGGGAGCGCCGGACTTGGGGTCGACCTCGGCGAACTTCTCGGGCAGCTGGCCCTTGCGGCCCATGGCAAGCATGATGCGGCTCGTGGCGCCGTAGAAGGAGTTCATCGGGCCCATGGGTCCAAGCGTGGCGATGACGAGCATGGCTAGGTACAGAAGCATGTTGATGCCCTTGAGGCAGGCAAGCGCGGGAACCGGGCTCTTAACAAACTCATGCCAGTCGAGAATGGTGCCGAACGAGTAGATGCAGACCATGTAGAAGCCGCCGGCGGCCAGCAGGGCCAGGGAGATGATCTTGCCGAACTTGTTCCAGTTGAGGCCCTCGGCTGCTTCCTCAGCCTGCTGAGGAATGGTGTCGAAACCGGCGTAGAAGAACGGGGTCAGAACCAGGACCGACACGATGCCGGCGAACAGGCTGGCGCCCTCGGTAGCGGCCTTGCCGCCGCCAGCGCCGGTGACCTGGGAGAACACGGGCATGGCGTTGTCCGGCGAGCCGGTGAACAGCGAGACGCCCATGGCGAGCAGCATGCCGCAGAGCAGGGCCTTGGTCAGGAAGGCCTGGAGCTTGGCGGCCGAGCTGGCACCGCGGAAGTTGAGGAAGATGACGTAGGCTGCAAAGCCGAGCGCGATCAGCGTCGGGAACAGGTAAACGTCGGCGCCCAGGATGGTGTAGAGCTTGACGGCGCGCAGCCACTCAAGACCGGGCAGGCTGCCGAACATCTCGGACACGAGGGTCGAAATGGCGATGGCCTCCCACGGGCACAGGATACCGTTGCCCAGAGCCAAAAGCCATCCGGTGATGTAGCTCAGCGTACGGCCAAAGCTACGATCGACATACTCGACGATGCCGCCCGAAATGGGGATAGCAGCCGTGAGCTCACCGAAAACAGCTCCGACGGGCACGAGGAAGATTGCACCCAAGAGGAATGCGATCATAGCGGGAACGGGACCGCCGCCCACGACCATCCAGTCGCCGACCTGCAGAACCCAACCGGTACCGATAATGGCACCGAAGCCGATGGTGAAGAAGTTCCAGAGCGAAAGCGTTTTCTTCATGCCGCCGTTATCCTCGACTGCAACTTCTGCGTTCTTGTCCGCCATTGTTCCCCTCCTTTCCTTTTTGACGCCCCTTGACGTCACCCCTTGCGCGGTCTGTTTTGCCGCGCTCTTTTATTTCGTGGCTTTAAGATACGGCCTTGGCGCAGCAGCTCCGCTTGTAGCTCGACCGAAGGCAGAACTGCAAAACGAGCGGCGCCGTTTTTGGGACGAACGGCACGGTTTGCCGCTCATTGTTGCTGCCCGACCGACGGGCGCATGCTCATCGGACGCATATAGAGATGTTTTTGAGGCCGTGTGTTTTGCGCCTTTCGTACCGTTTACCGAGCTTTTGACGCGCAGGCCCATTTGTTGCACATCTTTTTTGTAGGATGGACAGGTTATACATGAGACAAGGCGGTACGAATGGCATACGGATACAACGACGGTGATCAACGGCGACAAAGCGTTCGTCTTGCTGGCCGTACCACGCCGACGCCCAGAAGTGCCACGAGCAGCAATCCGCAACGTCCTCAAGAGCAACCCAGGCCTTCGTCTCGGCAGCAGTCAAGCAGAACACGGCAGAGTGGCCGTCTGAGCACGGGCACAAGCGCGCAGCAAGATAGCCGCTTGGGCGCGCGCACTCGACAGCGTCAGGCCGAGGTTACGCAACTGCGCCGCAACGGCGCACGTCAGCCCGGCATCCATATCAACCGCTTCTTTTCGCATCCCCAAGGCGGACGCGACGGCAAGCCCTACCGCTCGACATCGCAAGCGAACGCCCCCGCCCTGCCGGCCCGTCGACTTCGCCTCGCACTGTGCTCTATCCTTACCTGTCTAGTCTTTGTGCTTATGAGCTCCTGTATGTCCCACGGCTCGGCCGGTCTCGAGCCCACCGCCGAGGACAAGCTGCTCAAGGCCCCCGTCGCGCCCGGTTATTCTTTCGCCTTTTCGACCCCGCGCTCGCAATGGCAAGCCGGCACGATGCCCCATATCTATCAGATCGACCCTGCGTGGTCGGAGCTGTCTTACGCCGGCGGCACCATCCGCCAAAATGCCTGCGGGCCCACGTGCCTCACCATGGTCTATATCTTTAAGACGGGACGCACCGATATGACCCCCGTCGATATGTGCGCGCTTTCCGAGGCGGGCAATTACGCCCCTACCGGTGCAACCGAATGGTCGTTTATGACGAGCGGCGCGTGGCAGTTGGGACTTAACGGAACGGAGCTCCATAACGATCGCGACTCGATGACTCAGGCGCTGCGTTCGGGAGCGCCCGTTATCGCCGCCGTTCGGCCGGGCACCTTTACCAACGTGGGCCACTACATTGTGCTTTACGGTATTGACGACGCCGACCAGATTGGAGTCTTCGATCCCAACTCGGCCAGCCGCAGCGCCCGCCGCTGGGGCTGCGTAGAGGTCCTTAACGAAGTCGAAGCCATGTGGGCCTACTACTAGTCATTGGGGACAGACTTAAATGAGTGGTCGTCGGGGACAGTCTTACGGACGCCGGCCGAGAGCAGACGAAAAGGGCCATCCCGAACTGCTTGGAACTGCCAGCACGGAAAGCGCATCCTGCTTTGGGGCCCAATAGCGGGGTGCGCTTTCCGTTAGCGGCCCGTTTGGGAAACTAGGGACCGCTTTTCGACAATAATCCGGGATGCATTTTCCGATTGAGGGCCTCAAGGGAAACCGCACCCCATGTTGGACGCTCATTCTGGGATGTGCTTTCCGCAGTTGATCGATGCGGCCTTTAAGGACTGTCCCAAGCTGCCGGCAGGAAAGGAACGTCCCCAAGTGCCGGGTTTCCGCAGCCTGCAATGCTCCTCATGAACAGCCGCCTCAATAACAAAAGCCCCCGCGGCCGAAGCGGACCGCGGGGGCAACAGACCTGCAAGAGTTAACTCAAGTCCTCGCCATTTGATGCAATGACCTTTTGGTACCAGCAGAAGCTGTCCTTTCGGTAGCGATCGAACGTGCCTTTGCCCATATCATCGGCATCGACATAAACAAAGCCATAGCGCTTCTTCATCTGCCCCGTCGAGGCCGACACCAAATCGATACAGCCCCACGGCGTGTATCCCATCAGGTCAACACCGTCCTCGACAATTGCATCGCGCAGCGCAAGAATATGCCTTCGCAGGTAATCAATATGATACGCATCGTGGACTTTGCCGTCTTCCAGCGCATCGAGTCCGCCCACACCGTTCTCGGCGATAAAGAGCGGAAGATGGTAACGATCGTGGTAGCCGGCAAGCGTCACGCGCAAACCCAGCGCATCGATCTGCCACTTCCAGGCAGTCTCTTTATCCTTGAGGTACGGATTGCGCAACGTCGGGAACACGTTGCCCTCCGCCTTCTCGGCGATCACCTGATCATCGGCGCACACCAAGCGCGAGCAATAGTACGAGAACGAGATGAAGTCGACCGTATGCTCTGCCAGATACTCCGTATCGCCCGGCTCAAAGGGCACGTGAACACCCTCTTTCTCGAGTGCACGCAGCTTCCAAGCAGGATAGGCGCCCGCAGCCATCACGTCTGTGTAGAAGTAGCGGCCGCGGTCCTCCTCATACGCAAGCCATACGTCCTCGGGCGCACAACGGTACGGATAGGTCGCACCGGCAGCGACCATGCAACCCACCTTGTTTGCGGGATCGATCTTGTGCAGAATCTCGACAGCGCGAGCGCTCGCCATAAACATATGGTGCGAGAACGCCGCAGTCACGGCTGCACGGTCACGCTCATCCTCGAGCGTGACACCCGCGTTGAGATAGGACAGCGCCACGCTGTTGATCTCGTTGAACGTAAGCCAATAACGCACGAGGCCCTGGTACGCGCGTCCGACGGTCTCGACGTAGTGCGCATACCGCTCGATCATCTCTCGGCTTTGCCAGCCACCATAGCGCTCGACCAGAGCCAACGGATAGTCGTAGTGCGACAGCGTCACAAGCGGCTCGATTCCATGCTCGCGCAGCGCCTCGAATACCTGACGGTAAAACTCCAAGCCCTCGCCGTTGGGCTCGGCCTCCATCCCTGTGGGAAAAATACGGCTCCAGCAAATTGAAAGACGCAGGCACTTAAAGCCCATCTCGGCAAAAAGCTCGACATCCTCGTGCCAATGATGGAAGAAGTCGTTGCCCCAGCGGCATGGATACAGCCTGTCCGGATCGTCCACGGGCTTTTGCCTGCCAAACATTACATCCCAGCGGTCGGAACCCTGTGGGATCAGGTCGGAGTGCGACATGCCGCGGCCGCCCTCGTTCCAGCCCCCTTCGGCCTGGTTGGCGGCGAGGGCACCACCCCACAAAAAGCCCTCGGGCATACCGGCGGCAGACGTTCTGTCAAAGTAACTCATGCTACTCAGCATCCTCGGCAGAAGCTGCCGCGGCGTTCTCCTGCTCCTGAGCCAGGAGCTGGTTATCGTACACCTTAAAGAACGGGTACCAGACCACAGCCATGACCACGATCAAAACGATCGTAAACACCCAGATGCGCGGGTCGAGGCACTGGACAAAGCCCTGAACGAAGATGGGGAACGTGCCGCTCACCAAGATGTAGAAGTTAGAGACAAGACCCAGTGAGACCGCACCCCAATACAGCAGGGCCGAGATCATGCCGCCTAGCACAAACGGAATCATGAGGATCGGGTTGAAGATGATGGGCGCGCCGAAGATCGCGGGCTCGGAGATACGGAAGAAGCTCGGCACGATCGATGCCCTGCCAAATGCCTTGAGCTGCTGCGACTTTGCCCTAAACGCGCAGAGCGCCACAAAAGAGAACGTATTACCCGTGCCGCCGATGAGGTTGATGGCCAACGACATGAGCACCGGGTGGAACTCAAGCGGCTGCCCGGCAGCATAGAGCGAGGCGTTGGCGGCAAAGGCGGCAAGCGAGACCGGGGCGGTGATGGGCATTACGATCATGTTGCCGTGGACGCCAAAGCACCAAAACAGCAGCGTCATGAAGCAGATAAGCAGTGCGCCGGGCACAGAGTCAACTGCGACGGAAAGCGGGGCAGCGAGCAGCTTCTCGATAACCGAGGGGATGGACAGCGCGGGATCGATCATCTGGATCAGCAGGTTGCCGCCAAAGAAGATGAGGATGTTGGCGAGCATAGGTACGATGGCGCCAAAGGTTTCGGACAAAAACGGCGGCACGCCATCGGGCATCTTGATGGTGATGCCCTTGGTCTGGCAGAAGCGCGTGACCTCGACGGAGACCAAGGCAACGATGATGGCGGTAAACAGGCCCTGCGCACCCAGATAGGTGCAGGGGACCGCCTGGAGCACGGACTCGTCAGCAAGCTGGTAGTAGGACGACGGCGCCGCGGCGATCAGGAACATCACCAGCGAGGTCATGCCGGCGTTAAGCTTGGGCATCTTGTAGGTGCCCGCCAGGTTATATGCGATTGCGAACGTCACGATCACCGACAGTATGCCCATCGTCATATTGAAGGGGATGAGCAGCGTGAGCTTATTGGCCGTCGCAAAATCGAGCCAAGGGCCAAAGACGGACCAGAACCCGCCCTGCGCCACCAGGTCGGCCGTGACCGGCGGGTTGGCGAGGATCATAAAGACGGCAGATACCAAGATGAAGCTGATCGCGCTCATAAAGCCCTTTTGCATGGAGGCAAAGTGGCGCTCGGTGCCGCAGAAATTGGCGATAGGGGTCAGTTTTTCCTGAAGCAGGGTCATGAACTTCTCCATGGTCGCCTCCTAACCCAACAGCGACTGGGCGAGTGCCAGCACGTTGGCGGCGTTGCCCATGCCGTAGTCCTGTGCGGGGATGACCGCGGTCGGCTTACCGCTCCCCTGCTTGACGGTGTTGAGCTGGTAGGACACCTGCGGCCCCAAGAGCAGCACGTCATAATTGGCGCACGTCTCCTGATACTCGCCGATACCCACCGCATCGATATCGAGCTCGATGCCGTTTTGCTCCGCATATTTCTCGAGTTTCTTCATCAGAATGCTTGTAGACAGACCAGCTGCGCAAACAAGAAGGATCTTCATAAGGGATTCCCTTCGCATTGATTGGTTGGATAGTCACCGCACGCCGCTAGGCGTTCTTGGTTGCAGTGCACTCATACAGGCAGATCAGCTCCTGCACGAGCTCCTGAGCAAGCATGGAGCACATGAGGTGGTCCTGAGCATGGACCAGCAACACATCCACCGACAGATGCTCGCCCGCTGCCTCAGTCGAAAGCAGCTGCGTTTGGATGTGGTGAGCCTTGATTCCCGCATCCTTTGACTGCTTCATGAGTTTGGCGGCGGCGTCAAAATCCCCCGCTTTTGCCTTTTCAAGGGCTTCGAAGGCAAGGCTGCGTGCCTCTCCCGCTGCAGCGACCAGCTGAAACGAAACCATCTCGGTTCCCTGATCGTCCATAACGGTCTCCTCTCCCGTGATGTTTGGTTTGTACTTGAATATTCGAAACGCCTATCTCCCGCCCGCAATCCTCGAGGTTTATTGCAGGTAGACAGACAGGGTTATCGACAAAAGAAGTCTTAAGCCGTATGCGCTTGCACAAGCGCCATCAGCTCATGCCAGGACCGGCGCTCGCGTAGGCGCTCGACCCCCTGGCGGTCCATAAAGATCTCGGCGAGCAGTGAGCTCAAGATCCGCGCCTCATCGCCGCCCGACCGGGCAAACGACACCATAAAGACGATATCGACCTCATGGCCGTATTCGTCCCAAAGAATGGGATGTTCGAGCAGGCCCACGGTAACAAAGGCCTCGGCGCTCAAGGGATGCATCCCATGGGGCATGGCTACCCCATTGCCAAACGAGGTGGCACTCGCGCTCTCGCGCTCGGCGACCTCTTGGGCAAACTGGGCATCGACACGGCCGCTCTCGACGGCGCGCTCGGAGAGATATCGGAGAACGGCCTGCTTCGACGACGCCTCAACGCGGTTGAAGAACAGGGCACGGCTAAAGAAAGAGCTTACGGAGTCCGATTGCGCAGTGTCGTCGCTCAGCACCTTGCGGATAGCGTTGACATCGCTCGTCTCCAAGAAGAAATCGGCCTCGCGGACGGGCACGGGCAACTTGACGTTGAGCGGCACCGTTGTGAACACGTAGTCGATGTGCGAAAAATCGAACGTTCCCACGCGGGCGACATCGCATGTCTCAATCGAATCGATATACATGCCAAACTGCTTGCGGTACTGGTGCTCGAGCATACGGGCGCTTCCCGCTCCCGAGGCGCACACGATCAGGATGCGCTTGCGACGCGGCTGGTCGGCTTGCTGCTCGAGGGCCAGGGCAAATGCCATGGCGATGTAGCCGAGCTCTTCATCAGAGGGCTGGCTGCCAAAATGACGCTCGAGTACCTGCGAGGTGCCAGCTGCCATCGAATAGGCCAACGGAAACCTCGTCTTGATATCGGGCAGCATGGGGTTATCCATATGCATGTGATATTCAAGGCGATAGCCCAGAGGGCCGATATGCCGAGCAAGGTTCATGCGAAGTTCAAGATCGCCGCTAAAGTCAAACCTAAACTCATCGTTGACCGCACGTACCATCTCGGAAGCAATCTCCCACATCTCGTCCGAGATAACGGCAGAGCCCTTCTCGGGCACGCCCGTGCCCCTGCCGAGCAAATGGATTGCGATAAAGGCAACCTCTTCTCGGGGCATGCTCACGCCCAGGGCATCCTTGATGTTTGCGGCAATCTGGAAAGCCGCGGCGTATTCGCGCGTTCCCTCCAGTTTTTGAACGTCCGATTCTGCAGCTGGGACATAGCAGCCCTGCTCGATGCGGCCAAGAGCAATGTAAAGATGCATGATGAGATTGCGGGATGCCAGCGAGCTCACCGTGACGGGCGAGGCCGTCAGGGCATCGTCCACACATGCGGCGATGGCCCGCAGGCGCTCGGCGAGCTTTGCATCGTCGGTGTCGGGCAACACGGGCCTCACCAGCGAGGCCAGGCACAGGCGCCGTTGTGACTCCCCGCCCGCAACGCGGATTCCGTAGCGTGGGCGCTTTTCGAGCGTTAAGTCAAATTGGGCGAGTTTCTGCTCTACCAGACGCATGTCATTGGACAGAGTCCGCGCCGAAACGTAGAGTAAATCCGCATACTCCTCAATCGTCACCCACTGGGACCGCATGAGGAGGTCGTTAAGAAGGAAGGACACACGGCCATCGCGCGTATCAGGAATGCCCGGATGGGCCAGAGCCGCACCGTCTAGCAAGCGAGCAAGCTCATCTGCACGTGCAACATCGATACGATACTGCCCCTTGCTGCCAACGATGCGTGCAACCCCTGCAAGGCTGTCGTTTGCGCGATGGATATAGTTTCTCACGGCGCGCTCGCTTACCTCGAGACGCTTGGCAAGTACCGCGACAGCGACAGGCTGAGCGTCCTCGATCATATTTACAAGCTGCTTGACGCGAGCATCCATGTCCTCCTCCTTTCCCTGCGTCTAGTCTAACGCGGTAAAGAATGACACTCCACGTCGCGCTCGTTCCGCCAACTCGGAACAGGTTGCGGGGAGTCCAGCTGAGCTATGGAGAGCCTGGGGAGAGGGCCCGAAAGCAATGCGTCGGTGTGAGATGCGCTTTCCGCAGTCATTGGGGACAGATTTAAATTAGTAGTCATTGAGGACGTTCTTGTTTGACTAGTCGTTTAAGAACGTCCCCAATGACTACTCACCCATCGGGGACTAGGTAAATAGCAAAAGCCCCGCAGTCGGAGCGGACTGCGGAGCTCATGAAGAGAGGCTAGTTTGTGGGCGTCTTGTCTGGCGCCCACGAGAGAGGCAATGGAGTAGAGGCTACTCGTGGATGCGGGTACCGGAGAGACCGGCCATGGTCTCGGCGGCCTTGTCCAGAGCACCGATGATGCAGGTGCGGCCCTTGCGGGAACGGGCGAACTTGATGGCAGCGCGGACCTTGGGCTCCATGGAACCCTTGCCGAACTGGCCCTCGTCGGCCAGGCGCTCGGCCTCGTCGGCGGTGAGGTCCTCGAGCTCCTCCTGGTTGGGCTTGCCAAAGTTGATGGCGACATGCTCAACGGCGGTCAGCAGGAACAGAACGTCAGCGTCGCAATCCTCGGCCAGCAGCTCGCCGCCCAGGTCCTTGTCGATGACGGCGGGAACGCCCTTGTAGCAGCCCTTGTTCTCGTAGTCGCGGACGACGGGGATGCCGCCGCCACCGCAGGCGATGACGATGAACTCGTTGTCGAGCAGGTTGAGGATGGAGTCAGCCTCGACGATCTTCTTGGGATCGGGGGAAGCGACGACGCGACGCCAGCCGCGGCCGGAATCCTCGACGAAGACCTTGGAGGGATCCTCGGCCATGAACTCCTTGGCCTGCTCCTCGGTGTAGAAGGGGCCGATCGGCTTGGTCGGGTTCTTGAACGCGGGATCGTCCGGGTCGCACTCGATCTGGGTGACGACGGTGGCGGCGTGCCAACGCTTATAGCGCTTGTGCATCTCGCGGCCAATGCCCTGCTGCAGGTGATAACCAATGTAGCCCTGGGACATGGCGCCGCACTCGGGCAGCGGCATCTCGGGGGTGCCGATGGCGTCGTGGGCAGCGGCGAAGGCGTTCTGGATCATGCCGACCTGCGGGCCGTTGCCGTGGGTGATGATGATCTCGTTACCCTGCTCAATCAGGCCGAGAAGGGCGTGAGCGGTGTTGCTCACGGCCTCGATCTGCTCAACGGGGTTGTTGCCGAGGGCGTTGCCGCCAAGGGCGACGACAATACGATCGGGCTTGCCAAGAGGCTTAGACATTGCTGGAATCCTTTCTGTAAAAGGCCTACAACCCATTAATAACCCGCGTCCGTGCAATACGCGAGTTTATTAAGGTTTATATTCTCTTTATCGCTCTTTTTATTCATTTTGAAAATAGTTGAACGGTGAACGGTCGTTTTTATCCGCTCAGCGTACAGAACCCCAGCTCAGATATGTTTACGCCATTTACGTGCGACTTTATTTTAATAGAGCAGGGATTAGACCAGATTATGCAAACTGTATCTTTGCTAAACACAAAACAGGCAGCGTAATATCTTACTCGCACTATACGAGATTCTATGCACTTATTGGACGAGTATGCAGCCCTGCAATAACATGGCGTTTTTCATCCAGCATAAGGAATATAGATGAGTGCCTATGCCGCGCGTCGGCCGGCAGCCGGCGAGCCGTCTCGTCGATTGCCGCTTCCAGAAAATCAAAAACTGATATTGCACGCGCAATTGCGGCATGGTACTTTAGCGAAGAACAGCGCGGGCTGGGGCGACAGAGACCTGTCGTGAAGTTTGGGTTCGGCGACCCCGCTGCTGTCTTCTCCTTATCCGCCAGCGAACCCCTTGAGCGACGGATTGAGGAGGTCCTTGCTATGACAAAAATGCTCAAGATCACGCTGAATGGCGAGACGTTTCTCGCCGACATGCTCTGGGACAAGGCTCCCGAGGCATGCAAGCTCTTCGAATCGTCCTGTCCGGTCGAGTCACGTATCTTTTCGGCCAAAATCTGCGATGCCGAGGTGACGTATCCTGTCTCGGGCCCCATCGCCAATTACGAGCACATCGAGAACCCCGTCTTTCACGAGCCAGCGGGCGCCGTGAGCTGGTATGGCGGATGGTCATCAATCTGCATCTTCTTTGACGTCTGTGAGCCTTTTGGCACCTGCAACATGTTCGCCCGCATCTGCAAGACAGACCGTGAACGCTTTGCCGCTGCCTGCCGCAATGTCTGGGACAACCAGGGCATGTACATCAAAAACGAAATCGTCGAGATCGAGGCGGAGGCCTAAAGATGATGGATATCAACACCCTGCTCGCACTCGACCTTGCCGAGTACACCACTGCACTTGAGGCCCTCGCCGACCAGATGATGCTTGAGGAACCACGCGATATCGACTACATGCGCCGCCGCAAGCTCGACACAGGCCGCGAATTCGCCGTCTGGAACTTCACCGTCGGCTACTGCATGAACGCCGCCGACGCCCTCTCCCTCCTGCGAGCCCAGGCCAACGAAAACGCCAACGACGGCACCGCCGACCTCGCAACGATCAACAACAGCGCCGCGCGCCTGTGCGACTGGTTCTCGGGCGCCTTCGACGTCACCGGCAAAATGGATGACACCACGGCAATCCTCGCCCACAGCCGCGACCTCTACGCCCAGGTAGAGACTCACGAACAGTTTGCAGCCCTCACCCGCGCCACCGAGCGCTATCTGGTCCAGCTCCAATTTTGGGTCGACCGCCAGATTCCCTGGCCGGCCATTAGCGACCTCGTCCACGGCTACCGCCTACGCACGGAGTCCGGCGAGACAAGGTAACCAAGCAAGCAGCACCGACAACACCCCACCATCGGGATCCAAAGTAAGAATCAGAGGGCTGGAGACGCACCCAACAGCGTCCCCAGCCCCTTCGCAAAGTAGAGCACTGTTTCAGTGGCTTTGAGGCCTATTCGAACCTTTTCTATCTCCCAATTTTTGTATATTTACGACAATATTATCTGCCAATTTTTGTATGATTTTAGGCGATTCTATCTGTCAATTTTTGTCATTTGGGGGTTTAATGCTACGCCGTAAGGTCACTGATAGGCTTTTGAGCTGGAAGAATAACTCCAATAAGGCATTACTCGTTACTGGTGCGCGTCAGATTGGCAAGAGCTATGCGATTCGCGCGTTTGGAAAAAGCAACTACGCTTCGTATTTTGAGGTCAATTTACTACTCGATGTCGAAGCAAGGAATGCACTTGTTGGCGCAAAGAACTCCGTTGACTTTATCAACCGCGTAGCCCTTCTTGCGGATGCGCCGCTTGTTGAGGGCGATACGCTTGTCTTTGTCGATGAGATTCAGGAGTATCCGCAGATCGTTACACTCATGAAGGCGTTGGTCGAGGATGGGCGCTTTAGCTATGTCTTCTCGGGGTCTATGCTTGGGACTGAGTTTAAGGGGATCTCTTCTTTTCCGGTGGGGTATGTAGAGCACATTGTTATGCGCCCGATGGATTTTGAAGAGTTTTGTTGGGCAAACAGCGTAAGCGAGAATGTGCTTGCAGGCATTCGCAGCTGCCTTGTCGAGAAACATCCTGTCGAAAACTATATTCATGAGGCGATGCTCAAGAACTATAGAGCCTATATCGTTTGCGGCGGCATGCCGGAGGTCGTTCAGAATTATATTGATTCGGGTTATTCGCTCGTGAGCACACGTGAGCTTCAAACTCAGCTGGTCGATCAGTACAAAAGCGATATCTCAAAATATGCATCGACTCGAGCGTTTAACGTTCGGTCGATTTTTGAGCAAATTCCCGTTCAGCTTGAGGCGGAGTCTCATCGCTTTGTTGTTTCGTCTCTGGGTGAGGGAGCTCGCCTTAAAAAATATGAGCAGGATTTCCTGTGGCTTGTTAACGCAGGTGTTGGATTGATGGTCGCCAGGGTGACGGAGCCACGGAGTCCTCTCAAGAGGACGGAGAAAACGACAGCCTTCAAACTATACGAGTCTGATACAGGCATGCTCGCATCGCGATACCCCGGCAGCACTGCACGCGCTGTCTATCTTGATATGAAAACTCCCAACCTTGGTGGTCTCTATGAGAACGTGGTCGCGCAGGAACTCGTTGCCCTCGGGGCGGATGCATGGTACTACCAAACGCGTGAGGTCGGTGAAGTTGACTTTGTAATCGAAGGCGCCCACGGGCATGTTGTCCCAATCGAGGTCAAATCGGGCAAGAAAGTTCGAGCGCACGCGGCCCTCGATCGTCTGATGAGTGTGGGCGAGTACAAAATTCCCGAAGCCGTTGTACTAAGCCACGAGAATCTCAGCAAAGAGGGCAAGGTTCTGTACGTTCCAATCTACATGACGTTTTGTCTCGATGAGTTTATGGAAAAGGATGACCCCAATAACGATTTCTCGTTCGCACCCATATCTCTCTAGCCATTTGAATCCGCAATCCAGCCCCGTCCACACATCAATGCATTTCCCAAGGTGCTGCGCGTTTCGCGCCAAAGGCGCGAAAAAGCAAAGGGATAAGGCGTTGCAACAGCCACGCCCCCCATCCATCCCCAAAGTAACGCGCCTTTCGCGGTAAAGCCGCGAAACAGCGAAGGGGACGGAATACCCGACCAACTACGTCCTTCATCCGCCCACACAATCCGAGGACGTAGTCGTAGCAGGATCTGAGGGCTGACCTTCGCGGACACTCCGCAGGACGAAAGAACCCCCGCCGCACGTAGTGCGCAGCGGGGGTTCTTTCATGTCCGAGGACGTCCGCGAAGGTCAGCCCTCAGATCCTGCGGTGAGAGACCTAGGCCTCGTTGTACACCGTCTTGAGCTTCAGCAGGTGAGCGTAGCGGTCCATAGCGGCCTGCTCGTTCTCCTTGAAGAGCTCCTCGGCGCGCTCGGGGAAAGAACGCGTCAGCGAAGCGTAACGGGCCTCGTTCATCAGGAACTCCTGATAACCGCCCGCGGGCTCCTTGGAATCGAGCGAGAACTTCTTGCCGGCAGCAGCCTCGGGGTTGAAGCGGAAGAGGTTCCAGTAACCGCACTCGACAGCCTTCTTCATCTCGGCCTGGCAGTTCTGCATGCCGCCCTTCTTGATGGAGTGCATCTCGCAGGGGCTGTAGCCGATGATGAGGGACGGGCCGTCGTAGGCCTCGGCCTCGTGGATGGCCTTGAGGGTCTGAGCCGGGTTGGCACCCATGGCGACCTGCGCCACGTAGACGTAGCCGTAGCTCATGGCAATCTCGGCCAGGGACTTCTTCTTGGTCACCTTACCGGCAGCGGCGAACTGAGCGACCTGGCCCAGGTTCGAGGCCTTGGAGGCCTGACCACCGGTGTTGGAGTAAACCTCGGTGTCGAAGACGAAGACGTTGACGTTGTGGCCGGAAGCCAGGACGTGGTCCAGGCCACCGAAGCCGATGTCGTAGGCCCAGCCGTCGCCACCGAAGATCCAGAAGGACTTCTTGGTGAGGTAAGCCTTGTCGGCGAGGATCGCCTTGGAAGCGTCGCAACCGCACTTCTCGAGCTCGGCAACGTAGGCAGCGGCAGCAGTCTTGGAGGCCTCGGCGTCGTTGACGGAGTCGATCCAAGCCTGGCCGGCGGCCTTGAGCTCATCGGACGGACCATCGGCAGCGATGATGTCCTGGGTAGCGGCGATCAGCTTGTGCTGAACGGCCTCATAGCCAACGGCCATGCCCAGACCGTGCTCGGCATTGTCCTCGAACAGGGAGTTATTCCACGCCGGGCCGTGACCGTCCTTGTCCTTGCAGTAAGGAGCGGTGGCAGCGGGGTTGCCCCAAATGGAGGAGCAGCCGGTGGCGTTGGAGATGAACATGCGGTCGCCGGCAACCTGAGTCACCAGACGTGCATAGGCGGTCTCGGCGCAGCCGGCGCAGGAGCCGGAGAACTCCAGGTAGGGCTGCTTAAACTGGCTGCCCTTGACGTTGGCCGCGATAAGCTCCTTCTTCTCGGAGACGTTCTCGACCATGTAGTCCCAAACAGGCTGCTGGTCCATCTCCTGCTCGGTGGGAACCATCTCGAGAGCACCCTTGGGGCAGACCTTGACGCAGTTGGTGCAGCCCATGCAGTCGAGCGGGGACACGGCCATGGTGAACTTCATGCCCTTGGCCTTGGGGCCCATGGCGTCGAGCGTGCGGGTAGCCTCGGGCGCGGCGGCAGCCTCGTCCTCGGTCATCGCGAACGGACGGATGGTGGCATGCGGGCACACATAGGCGCACTGGTTGCACTGGATGCACTTGGTCTCGTCCCAGTGAGGAACAACCACGGCGACGCCGCGCTTCTCGTATGCGGAGGCGCCCAGCTCAAACTGGCCGTCGGCGCAACCGACGAAGGCGGAAACGGGCAGGCTGTCGCCATCCATGCGATCGATGGGCTCGAGCAGGTTCTTGACCTGCTGGGCGATGGCGGACTTGGTCTCCTCGGAGAGCTCGACGGGAGCGGCATCCTCGGCGGTTGCCCAGTCGGCCGGAACCTCGAACTTACGGAAGGCGGTAGCGCCGGCATCGATGGCCTTATGGTTGGCGTCGACGATGGCCTGGCCCTTCTTCATGTAGGACTTGGTAGCCGCGTCCTTCATGTACTGCAGGGCGTCCTCGGCGGGCAGGACCTTGGCCAGCGCGAAGAAGGCGGACTGGAGCACCGTGTTGGTGCGCTTGCCCATGCCGACCTTGGCGGCCAGGTCGATAGCGTCGATCAGGTAGACGTTGACGTTGTTGTTCGCGATATAGCGCTTGGCCACGGCGGGCATGTGCTCGGCGAACTCCTCGTCGCTCCACTGGCAGTTGACCAGGAAGGTGCCGCCCGGCTTGACGTCGCGGACCATCTTGAAGCCCTTGACGATGTAGCTGGGGTTGTGGCAGGCGACAAAGTCGGCCTTGGTCACGTAGTACGGCGAGCGGATCGGGGAATCACCAAAGCGCAGGTGCGAGACGGTGACGCCGCCGGTCTTCTTGGAGTCGTACTGGAAGTATGCCTGGACGTACTTGTCGGTGTGGTCGCCAATGATCTTGATCGAGTTCTTGTTGGCGCCGACGGTACCGTCGCCACCCAGACCCCAGAACTTGCACTCAATGGTGCCGGGGGCTGCGGTGTTGGGCGCATCCTCGGCCTCGGGCAGGCTCAGATTGGTCACGTCATCGACGATGCCGATGGTGAACTCGCGCTTGGGCTCGTCCTTCTTAAGCTCCTCGAAGACAGCGAACGCGGACGCGGGAGGCGTGTCCTTGCTGCCCAGGCCATAACGGCCGCCGACGACCTTGATGCCCGTCTTGCCGGCCTCGTAGAGAGCGGAGACGACGTCCTGGTAGAGCGGCTCGCCGATGGAACCCGGCTCCTTGGTGCGGTCCATGACGGCGATCTTTTGGACAGTCTCGGGGAGAACGTCGACAAAGTGCTTGATGGAGAACGGACGGAACAGGCGAACCTTGACCAGGCCGACCTTCTCGCCGTGAGCGTTGAGGTAGTCGATGACTTCCTCGAGCACGTCGCAGAAGGAGCCCATGCACACGACGACGCGATCAGCATCGGGAGCGCCGTAGTAGTTGAACAGGCCGTAATCGGTGCCGAGCTTCTCGTTGATCTTCTTCATGTAGCCCTCGACGACGGCGGGAAGCTCGTCGTAGACCTTGTTGCAGGCCTCGCGGTTCTGGAAGAAGATGTCGCCGTTCTCGTGGCTACCGCGGGTATGCGGGTGCTCAGGGTTGAGCGCGTGATCGCGGAAAGCCTGGACGGCGTCCATGTCGCACATCTCGGCCAGATCCTTGTAGTCCCACATGGCGACCTTCTGGATCTCGTGGCTGGTGCGGAAGCCGTCGAAGAAGTTAAGGAACGGGGTCTTACCCTCGATGGCGGCAAGGTGAGCCACCGGCGAGAGGTCCATGACCTCCTGGACGTTGCCCTCGGCGAGCATGGCGAAACCGGTCTGGCGACAGGCCATGACGTCGGAGTGATCGCCAAAGATGTTCAGGGCGTGCGAAGCGACGCAACGCGCGGAGACGTGGAAAACGCCCGGGAGCTGCTCGCCTGCGATCTTGTACATGTTCGGGATCATCAGGAGCAGACCCTGAGAAGCCGTGTAGGTGGTGGTCAGAGCACCGGCACCCAGCGAACCGTGAACGGTACCGGCTGCACCCGCCTCAGACTCCATCTCGACGACCTTGACCGGGGTGCCGAAGATGTTCTTGCGACCCTGGGCCGCCCACTGGTCGACATGGTCGGCCATCGGGCTGGACGGCGTAATGGGATAAATTCCCGCTACCTCGGTGTACGCATACGAAACATATGCGGCCGCCTCGTTGCCGTCCATAGACTTAAACTTACGCGCCATATACCCCTCTCCTCTCATATAGGTATACAGGCCCCGGCGATCGCCGGGATATTGGCGTGATGGGATTTTCGTTGTTGCTTCCAATCATCTGGCAGGCAGACTGAGCAGCAGGTACATGGCGTGGAGAGAAGGCATGCCAAGGCGAGGAGGGCTGTACGCGCTCCACAGGCCCAGCTACCCGTCTTGCACATGACCGAGCGCCGCAAAGGCCGCATGCCGGATGCTCCCGGGCACGCCCCGGCGATGGGAGGCGCCCGCAACGGAAATCCGCATGCGGGTTTATTGTACCCCGCCGTCAAGCCATATTTCGGCAAATATAGGTGGCCGGTAAAGGTTTACCTCGGGTGACTATTGTGCGCCCGGCACCGACGGGCACAGTCCCCTGGAACCCCACAGCAGTTGCGGTGAAATAGGGAGTGTTTTTGCTGTTAACGGCCTTAATCAGTCCCTATTTCACCGCAACTTATTGAGGGGATGAGTTAGAGGGCGCCGAGGAGGATGGCGTAGGTGGTGGATTCGCCGAGTTTGAGCTCGTCGCCGGGACTGAGCTGGGCGGAGCGACCAGGCTCTACTTGAATACACACGCTCGTGGCCCCGTTTACCACCACGGTGCCGTTCGTGGACGACAGGTCCTCGACAAACCATGCGCCAGAATCGTCGCACCAGATATGGGCATGGCGGGCCGAGACGTCGTCACCGACGTCGGTGATGTCGCCCTCCCCCGTTGCCAGCGCGCCGATCTCAACACCTTCCTCACTCGGCTGAATCCAGCGCGGGGCGCTCACCACGTAGCCGTTTTGCACGCGCAGCAGTCCCAGCGGATGCGCCGGCGCGACCTCGTGCTCGCCCGCGACCGAAGATGTGCTCAGCGAGCGCGGCGTCGACGTCGCGCCGCCACAGGTCGCATGAGCGTAGTCGATGGCATAGGTCACCGACGAACGGACATCTGCCGAGCAACCCACGGCGACAAACAGCACCAGGATGGCCTCGGCGCGCTCGGCGGGCATGAGTTCAGCCGCCTGCGACAGGCGCTCGAGCGCATTGCGATAGAGATTCGTGTCCTGGTGGCATTCCTCAAGCGCCCGCACCATGGGCTCGCCAGCGGGGCCGCACACCATATTGGTCACGGCCGCGGCGTCCATGGGATTGCGACGGCGCAGGGCCAGCTGCGACATAATGCGCGCGGCCGAGGTGCCGTAATCGGCAAAATAACGTTCCTGCAGCGTGCCGACCGGCGCGCGCACGATAAAGCGCGAAACCCAGGAGCGATCGGCGGCACGACTCTGCGGACTACGGCCGTCGGCGAGCGGGCGGCTCGAGAGCACCAGGCCGCACAGTTCGATATGGCTCAGGTGCGCTGCGCGCTTAAAGATGTCAAACATTGCCCCGCACGGGGTGAGCTCAGCTTGAGAAGCCATGGCTTAGCCCTCCTTGGTCGCAGAGATAGTGTCGGATGCTTCGGCCGGCCCGCCAAAGGCGCGGGCAGCCGCGGCTCCGCCGGCAAGCGGCGTCGCCATGGGAATTTTCGCACGTCGTGCTGACACGACGGGAAGCTCAAAGGCAAACCCCATCGCCAGCAAAAACCACGTGAGCGCATAGGTTGCAATTATGGCGGCCACCAGGCCACCCGCCACGGCATGCTGGGAAAACACGGCGCATGCGAGTGCGGCCAGCGCCGGAACCTCGCAGGCGGAAAGGGCCAACACGCCCTGCAGGAATCCCGCACGGCGGTCGCGTGCCAAGGCCCCGGCAGCGATGCCCACCATGCTCGGCAGCGTCAACGCCAGCGCGGCGATAATGGCCGGCAGCTTCCCGGACCACATAAGCGGTCCCACGACGAGCGTCACATGGGCGCCTGACGCCAAAAACGCCGCCGACACCACGACCACAGCCCAAAGCACGCCGCATACCGCCGTCGCACCAACCATCGCCGCACGCCGGGCTGTGTGCCCCGATACCTCCATCGGGCACGGCATGAGCGGCTCGGCGCGAAGCGAGCGGGCGACATTTTGCGCATAGTGGTCGCAAAATGCCGAGAGCGCCGCCTCCGCCGCAGCCGGCTCGGGACGATCTTCCTGATGGCAGGACAGGCAGGCCATCACCACATCGAACAGCTGAGCATCGACAAACGCCAGCGCATCGCGCAGGTCCTCGGAATTTGGATCGAGCCCCAACTGCTGAGCCTGTTCGGCCGCGGCAAGTGCCACATCGGGCTCGCGTCGCAGCAGTTGCGTCAAGTCGCAGCCGGGCGCGTGGACGCCGACGGGATAATCGGGCAGCGTATCCATCTTGAGGCGATAAGGGCTGGCGATATCGCGTGTCTTTTTGTGCGAGCCCGAAGTACCCGACGCACCCGGCGCTACTTCGTACGGCGCGACACCGGCGATGAGCTCGTAGACCGTACTCGCCGCTGCGTAGACATCGATCGCCGGCGACATGCGAAGCATGCGCAGGTCGGGGATATCGTCGGTGAGCATCTCGGGCGGGGCGTAGGCCACCGTCGCACGGCGCAACGTGGCATAGCGCTCGGTAAACGACGCCTTGCCGCCGGTGCCGGCCACCGCAGAGGCGGGCTCGAGCGCCAGCGACGAGCCAAAGTCGATCAAGCACAGGTCGAAGGTGCCTTCGGCAAGCTGTCGGTCGAGCGGCAGGCGCGCCGTGCGCACCATAATATTAGCGGGCGAGATATCGCGATGGACGAACCCCTCGCCTACCAAGCTCATGCGGCAGAGCAGATCGAACAGGTCGCGACCCAGGCGCGCCGCCACGAGCGGCGACAGACGCCCGGCATCGTCCACGGCAAGGCGCGGGCGCAGGCGAGCGAGCGTCTCGCCCTCGACCCACTCCATGACGATCACGGGCACGCCGTCGACCTCGCCCCACCCGTATAAGCGGGGAAAGCCCTTAAGGCCCGAAAGGGCACGATGGCATTCATATTCCTCGCGAAACGCCGCCTTGAACTTGGTGACCAGCGCCTCGTGGGCGACATCGTCATCAAATTCGTCGCGCGTTGGCAAGATGAGCTGCTTGAGCGCCACGGCCTCGCCCTGCGCGTTGACGGCACGCGTCACACGGCCGATACCGCCGCGGCGCATGGTGGCGTCATCGGCAAACAGCATCGTAAACCGGCGCAGGTAGGCAGGAAGCTCGTCCGTGCCCAGGGCGACGGCCGGCTCAAACCCGTCGACGCGCGCCAGGCGCAGGCCCACCATGGGATCGCGGTTGAGCGACTGGGCTGCCGTAGAAGCGAGGTCGTTCGTCATAGGGCGATCGCCGCCACATTGGTGTTGAAGTTGTTGAGCGCGACGTCGTCGTCGCCATAGTGTCCAACCCATTGACACAGGTTGGTATAGCAGCCCCACAGATTGGCATACTGCCGATACCACTTAGATTTGGTCGAGAACCTTTGCCGACCGAACTCGGCACGGATAACAAACATGTCATTCGCCAGGGTGTCGCACGGTCCGGTATCGCCCGTAGCGTTATAGGTCGAAACCACGCTGTTGGCGCGGGCGACATAGCCATCGAGCATGTTGTATTTGGTCACGAGCCAGCTGTGGATACCCTCTTCCTCGGCAACCGAGAGACCACCCGAACCCGTGTCGCCGCCGGCGCCGCCGTCCGTCGAGCCACCACTCGAAGATCCACCGCCAGAGGCGGAGCCCGAACCGGAACCGCCGCTCGAGTTCGACGAATCGGAGCTGGAGCCAGACGAACCGGAGCCGCCAGGTTTCCCCGACTGCTGCGTATCCTGACCCTTTTGCTGCTCGGCCTTGTTTACGACGGCCGAAACGCTGTTATCGGAAAGATGATGGATAATCTTGGTGTTGGTGAGCACGATGGTCTTGCCGTTTGCCAGCGTAACCTCGTTGTCCGATGTTTCGGGACTGTCCGCATCGTCGCCACCGAACACAATGTGCGAGACCACGCTCGCCCACGCATATCCAGTTGTCGTTCCCAAGTCGCTTTTGGCCTTGCGCCCAATATGCAGCTCGCGCGCAGCATGCGCCTGCACCATGGACGGCACCGTCATGCCATAAGCCGAAACACCGGCTATGACCAGCACGAGCGAGCAAGACAGCAGCGCACACGCCCGAGGCGCCAGGCCCAACCGGCGTCGCATGCGCACCGCGGCGCCATGCTTTGTCTGAGTGCCCCCGGGCCGCATGCGTTCTCCTCCAACAAAAACACGCCGCTTAAAAGCGGCGCATTCTTTCATATTCACATTTGAGTGTATCAGCGAACCCAAAAGGTTGCGCAACGAATGGGCAAATACGAGGCGCAGACGGACCCATCCACGCGATAAGCGGATGAAAAGCAGGTTTGTTGCACAACAAATGTATGAACGCGCGCCCAATTATGAGTGCCCCGTGCGGCAGGTCGACGGGACATGCCGTGGAGCTGGCGCCGTCTAGATCGCGCGGCGGGCCTCGATAGCGCGGCCAAGCGTAAGCTCGTCGGCATACTCCAAGTCGCCGCCCACGGGAAGGCCGCTCGCAAGACGCGATACCTCAACGCCCAATGGCTTGATGGTGCGAGCAAGGTAGCTCGCCGTGGTCTCGCCCTCAATGTTGGGGTTGGTGGCGATAATGACCTCGTGGATGTCCTCGTGGCCCAGGCGCGCCAGCAGCTCGCGGATATGCAGCTGCTCGGGACCAATCTTGTCCATGGGGCTGATCACGCCGCCCAGCACATGGTAGAGGCCATGGTAGCTGCCCGTGCGCTCGATTGCCTGGACGTCGCGCGGCTCGCCCACCACGCAAATGCGAGTGGTATCGCGCATCGGGTCCTGGCAGATGGAGCACTCGTCGGCCGTGGCGTAGTTAAAGCAACGGCTGCAAAAGTGGACCTCCTGCTTGACCTCCAGGATGGCCTCGGCCAGGCGGCGGGCCTCCTCGGCATCGGCCTCGAGCAGGTAATAGGCGATGCGCTGGGCCGACTTGGGACCAATGCCCGGCAGACGACCCAGCTCATCGAGCAGTTTTTGCAGACTGTGATTCGCACTCATATATATGCGTGTCTTAGAACGGCATGCCCGGGATGTTGAGGCCGCCGGTGATGGCGCCCATCTGCTTGTTGGCGAGCTCGTTGACGCCGCGGACGGCCTCGTTGACAGCAGCCATGATCATGTCCTGCAGCATATCGACGTCCTCGGGATCGAGGGCATCGGGATCGATGGTGAGGTTGACGAGCTCCATCTCGCCGTTAACGGTCACCTTGACCATGCCGCCGCCGGCAGAGGCGTCGACGGTCTGGGACTTGAGGTTCTCCTGCGCGGCGGCAAGCTGCTCCTGCATCTTGCGAGCCTGCTTCATCATCTGCTGCATGTTCATACCGGCCATAATGGCTCCTTTACGTGCGGCCGCGCAACGAGCTGCAAGGGCAGCCAGGGCGCGGCGGGGCTTTCAAACTCAAAAATCGTACCACGGCGCGCGGCGAGAGAGCGGGGCGGACGTGTTACCTCAGTCGATATACATGTCCTGGAGTGCAAGCCGCACCCAAAGATTATGCAAAGTTGAATAATTCGCATCTGTATAATATTGAAAGCTAAATCTTGTAGAGCCGGAATCCGACATTTCATGTGCACCGCTAAAGACCTGCATGCCGATCCGTTGCTCACGGTGACGCGCATGGCAGCGGGGTATAATTTGATTGCCATAGATAGTAATTTGGAGGTGCCCTATGAATGCCCCCGACGTGCTCCAAAACATCCGCTCAAAACACCCCGTTGCATATTTTGTTCTCTATCTCTTTGTCGGCTGGGCATTGCTGGTTGTCATCACCCATGCTATAGCCTTTGGAGCAGAACTGCTGGTAGCCAGCTCGAACCAGCCCGTCGTCAAATGGGAGACGACCGATGAGTGCACCGACGGAACCCGAACCGTTTACTACAACAGCCCGTCCCTCTACCAAGAGTTCAAGGTCAAGATAAAGGACTCCAAGATTGTCGATGCCGAACTAGGCTCTTTTTTGACAATCGGAGCAACCGTCAACGCCGAGCAAGTCGAGCACACGGACAGCCATGCGACGTATCGTATCGACCTCAGCATCCTAGGCCAACCGTCACGCACCTGTCTGCTCGAATGCGATATACGCGGCGCTACGTTGCACATGTCCGAAATACAGATGCGCCCGGACAAAGAGATCTCTTCTTGAGCAGCATACCCGCCCGCACGGTTACTCCACCGGTTTGAAGATGGTGGCCTGGCCGAAGACGTTGCGGATGAGGGCTTTGGCCTCGTCCTCGGTCTGCGGGATGCTCGGGGCTGCGCCCTGGTGGCCGAAGGGGCTGCCCGCACCGGGGTTGGACTCCCAAGGAGTCGCGGGGACGTCGTCGCCTGTAGGGGCCGCGGGTGCCGCC
>UQTD01000011.1 GCA_900543845.1 uncultured Collinsella sp. | reverse complement strand
CACTCGGGCGCCTGCTTGCATGCGCCGAGCTCAAGAGGTCGACCTACTACTACGCCCTCGCGCACCCGCCGAGGCCCACGCGCCCCGAGCTCCGGGAGGCGGCCGCCGAGATCTTCTCGCGCACCGCCAACGGCTGCGGGCACCGGCAGATAGCGATGTGCCTCAGGGCGGAAGAGGGGGCCGTGATAGCCGACAAGACCGTGCTCAAGATGATGCGCGAGATGGGGATCCGCTGCGGGATCAGGCGCGAGACGGCCTACCACAGGTACAACTCGTACAGGGGCGTCGTCGGCAGGACGTTCGAGAACGTGATCGCGAGGGATTTCGACGCCGGGACCCCGTGGCAGAAGCTGGGGACGGACGTCACCGAGTTCAAGGTGGCTGGCGGTAAGGCCTACTGGGCCCCGACGCTGGACTTCTGCACCAAGGAGATCGTGGCGAGCGACATATCGACCACGCCCGACATGGCCCAGCAGGTGAGGATGCTCGACGAGCTGCTGTCCAAGATCCCCGAGGGCGCCGCCCCGACCATGCACTCGGACCGGGGCTGGCAGTACCAGCACGCCTCATACACAACCAGGCTCGAGGCCGCCGGCATCGTCCAGAGCATGTCCAGGAAGGCGAACTGCATCGACAATGCCGCCACCGAGCAGCTCTTCGGCCACGTCAAGGACGAGTTCTACAGGGGCCGCGAGTGGAAGACGTTCGAGGATTTCAAACGCGACCTGGAGGAATACATAGTCCACTGGAACACGAGCCGGAGGCAGGTAAGATTGAAGGGCCTGACCCCGGAGGAGTTCCGGAATCAGGCCCTTGCGGCCTAGTCGCTATTTAGGGCGTCCAAGATTTGGGGCGCAGTTCAGTAGCGGCAGGGCTTTTGGAAGGGGACTTGGTTGTGAGGATTCGTTAGGCGAGCTTGGCCTCGAGCTCGGCGATGCGCTTGTAGGCATCGATGGTAAAGCGGGTCTGCTTCTCCAGGATCATAGTGGTCATGAGAGTGTCCTGAGCGTGAGCCATGATGAAGGTCATCTCCATCTCGCCACCGCCGGCCTCCTGCGAAAGCAGTTTGGTCTGCGTGTCGTGGGCACCGATGAGCGCATCGCTGGCATCCTTGTGCAGCTGTTCGGCCTTCTCAAAGTCACCCTCGCGAGAAGCATCGAGCGCTGCAAGCAGATCGGTCTGGGCGTCACCTGCGTATGCGACGATCTCGAATCCAACCATCGAGATTTCTTCTTTGGTTGCCATATTGCGTTCCTTTCACATATGAACCAATGGAGAGCATCGCGTCCGGGCATACGCGCTGCGTTGTGTATGACAGAAACAATAACATTCAAACAAAAAAGAACAGCTCAAAACGTAATTTCGAACTATGAACGGTCACTTTTCACCCGTGAACGGTTTATAAACCAATCTGAACAATATCGAACACAATTAGCGGCAACCCAAACAGGGCCGCACCCTAACGCAAATCGCGCACCGTATCGCCCTCTACGAGCACACCGGGAATCAGCATGTGCTCCACGCCAGACGCACCCCCATCGGCGCCGGCAATCTTGTCGACCGCCCACATGCCGACGCGCTTGTTGTCAAAGCGCACCGTGGTCAGGCGACGGTCGGGCACGATATCGCCCAGGCTGTCATCAACACCCACCACGCTCACGTCCTCGGGCACACGCCTTCCGCACGACTCGAGCCCGCGAATGCAGCCGTAGGCCATGGCATCGTTGGAGGCATAAATGGCCGTGCAGGTCGGATCTTCCGCCAGAGCCTGACCGGCAGCATATCCGCTCTGTGCCGTCCAATCCCCACGGACGAGTCGCGGCGGCTCAATTCCATGCGCGCGCAATGTCTCGCGCCAGCCTTCCTCGCGCCGCATGCCCGAAAGTGAGCGCTCGGGACACGAGATAAAGTGCACGATTTTGTGCCCCCGCCCCAGCAAGTACTCGACCACCTGGCGCGAGCAATCGAACTGGTCGTTATCGACCGTTGAACAGAGCGGGTGCTCCAGCATCGTAACGAGCACCGTCTGCATGCCGGGCAGCGGCTCGAAGGTGCCAAAGTCCGCCGGCATGCGATTCATGATCACGACCATGCCATCCACCGGCAGCGCGCTCATGCGCGACGATGCGCTCTCGAGGGTATAGGGATGTCCATCTACTTTAGTGAGGGTGATGGCATAGCCATGTTTGTCGGCCGCGGCGGCAAAGCCCTCCATACGGTCGAGGTTGCCGGTACCGGTAATGTTGAACATGGCGACGCCGACGGTCTTAAACTTGCCGCGGCGCAGCGATCGACCGGCAAAATTGGGGCGATACCCCAGCTCGCGCATGGCGGCACGCACGCGTTCCTTGGTCTCGGGGCGCACACTAGGCGAATCGTGCACGGTGCGCGAGACCGTCTGCTCCGAGACGCCCGCGAGGCGCGCCACGTCTTTGACGGATACCGATTTTTTAACAGCGGCCATAGGTCGATCTTTCTATGTCAACGATGCCATTGGTGGCACCCTACGCAGTCAAATGAAACGTCTTCAAGTATATCTAACGCCTCCCCCACCATACGCTCACCACCCAAAACCTACCGTTCACCGACATTTTTGCTTCCCCGAACGGCTTTTGTCGCCCAAATGTTAACGTTGCCATTGTGCAAACACAGAGCCACCGGGCGGCTCAAACGTTTACGCGTAAGGAATCGACGGTTCGCAGGCACAGGAACCACCGGTTCGCGTCTTTTTTTGTGTCACAAAATGGCAACGTCAACATTTTGGCAACCAAACGTCAAAAGCTACCATCGTTGCTAACCCACCGACTCTTAGGAGCATTGCATGGAGCAACTCATCGCCATCATCGAAAAGGGCCAGCCCTTTTTCAACGCGATCGCCCGCAACAAGTACCTCAAGGCGATCCGCGACGGCTTTATCTCCGTCATCCCCATCATCATCTTCTCGTCCATCTTCTGCCTGGTAGCCTCGGTCCCCAACATCTGGGGTTTCTACTGGCCCGATGACATCAACAACGCTCTGTGGAAGTGCTACAACTACTCCATGGGCATCCTGGCCATCGCCTGCGCCGCCACCACGGCCAAGCACTTCGCCGACGCTCAGAACCGCGACCTGCCCAAGAATAACCAGATTAACTTTATCTCATGCATGTGCGCGGCCATCATCGGCTTCTTGCTCCTTTCGAGCGACACGGTCGCCACGGACGCCGCCAGCGGCTTCAACACCACCTACCTTGGTTCCAAGGGCCTGCTGACCGCCTTCATCGCTGCGTTTGTGACCGGCATCATCTACAAGTTCTTTATCAAGCGCAACATCACCGTCAAGATGCCCGAGCAGGTTCCGCCCAACATCTCGCAGACCTTCAAGGACATCATCCCCTTCTCCGTCTGCATCACCGTCTTTTGGGTTTTTGACATCGTCTTCCGCGCTGCTTTTGGCTTCTGCTTTGCCCAGGGCGTCATCCAGGTGTTCCAGCCCCTGTTCACCGCTGCCGACGGCTATATCGGCCTCGCTGTGATCTACGGCGCCATGAGCCTCTTCTGGTTCGTCGGCGTCCACGGCCCCTCGATCGTCGAGCCCGCCATCGCCGCCGCTCTCGTTGCCAACATGACCGACAACCTAGCTGCGTTCCAGGCTGGCCAGCACGCTTCCGCTGTCCTGACCCAGGGTGCCCAGTACTTCGTCGTCTGCATGGGCGGCACCGGTGCCACGCTCGTCCTGGTCTTTATGTTCTGCTTCCTAGCCAAGTCCCAGGAGATGCGCGCCGTCGGTAAGGCCGCCATCGTCCCCGTCTGCTTTGCCGTCAACGAGCCGCTGCTGTTCGCCGCGCCCATCGTGCTCAACCCCGTCTTCTTTGTCCCGTTTGTCTTTGCCCCGATCGCTAACATCTGGATCCTCAAGATCTTTATCGACTTCTTGGGCATGAACGGCTTTATGTACACCCTGCCCTGGACTGTCCCCGGCCCCATCGGCACCATCATGGGCCTGGGCTTCCAGCCGCTCGCCTTTGTGATGCTCGCCCTTATCCTGGTCGTCGACTTCGTTCTGTACTACCCGTTCTTCCGTGCCTACGACGCCCAGAAGTGCGCCGAGGAGGCCGAGATTTCCCAGGAGGAGCTCGCCGCCAAGAACGCCGAGAAGGCCGCCAAGCTCAACGATGCCTTCCAGGGCAAGGCTGACGCCAAGAGCGTTGCCGCCGGCGCTGCTGCCGAGGCCGTGAAGGCCGACGCCCCCGCCGCTGTCGCCACTGAGACAACGACCGCCAGTGACCTCAACGGCAAGCGCGTGCTCGTGCTCTGCCAGGGTGGCGGCACCTCGGGCCTGCTCGCCAACGCGCTGGCCAAGGCCGCCAAAGAGCGCGGCATCAATCTTGAGACCGCTGCCGAGGCCTATGGCAACCACGTGGACATGCTCCCCGACTTTGACCTGGTCGTCCTGGCCCCGCAGGCCGCAAGCTACCTGACCGACCTGCAGAAGGACTGCGAGCGCGTGGGCAACAAGTGCGTCGCCTGCCGCGGTAAGCAGTACATCGAGCTTTCCCAGAACGGCGATAAGTCTCTCGCCTTCGTGAGTGAACAGCTTTCGAAGTAAGTAACGCTCAGGGCCAGCCGACCATCCAAGACCGGCTGGCCCTTCGATTTAGACGATTGGATCATCATGTCCGTTAACCCTGCTAGCGTCACCAACCCACCCGCGCAGTTTCCCGAGGACTTTGTCTTTGGCGGCGCCACTGCTGCCTACCAGGTAGAGGGCGAGACCCGCACTCACGGTAAGGGCAAAGTCGCCTGGGACGACTTCCTGGAGGCCCAGGGGCGTTTCTCCCCCGATCCCGCTTCGGACTTCTACAACCAGTACCCCGTCGACCTGGAGCTGTGCGAGGAGTTTGGCATCAACGGCATTCGCCTCTCCATCGCCTGGAGCCGCATCTTCCCCAACGGTACCGGCGAGATTAACCCCGAGGGCGTTCAGTTCTACCACGACCTTTTCGCCGAGTGCCATAAGCACCATGTTGAGCCGTTCGTCACGCTGCATCACTTTGACACGCCGCTTGCCCTCTTTGAGAAGGGCGACTTCCTCAACCGCGAGACCATCGATGCCTTTGTGGACTTTGCCACCTTCTGCTTTAAGGAGTACGCCGACCAGGTGACCTATTGGTTCACCTTTAACGAGATTTGGGCCGATGCCTCCAACACCTACATCGAGGGCACCTTCCCCGGCGGCGTCAAGGCGCATCTGGCCGAAGCCTTCCAGTGCGAGCACAACATGATGCTCGCCCACGCCAAGGCCGTGCTGGCCTTCCACAATGGCGGTTTTAAGGGCAAGATCGGCGTCATCCAGTCGTTGGAGTTTAAGTACCCGCTCAACGAGAACGACCCCGCCGACATCAAAGCCGCTAATAACGAGCACGTGTTGCAGAACCAGTTCTTGCTGGACGCCACTTTCCGCGGCGACTACGCGCCTGACACCTTGGAGTGCGCCAACCGCCTGGCTGCCGTCTCGGGCGGCACCATCGAGATTCTGGACGAGGACCTCGAAATTATGCGCGAGGCCGCGCTCTACAACGACTACCTGGGCGTTAACAACTATCAGTGCCGTTTTTTGAAGGCTTACGATGGCGAGAACGACCTGCACCACAACGGTACGGGCGAGAAGGGCACCGGCCGCTGGCGCGTTAAGGGTATTGGCGAGCATGTGAACAAGCCTGGCATCCCCACCACCGACTGGGACTGGATCATCTATCCCGAGGGCCTGTTCGATCTGCTCGTCTACATTAAGCAGCGCTACCCCAACTATAAGCAGATCTTCATTACAGAAAACGGCATGGGCTACAAGGATCCCTACAAAGACGGCTTTGTGGACGACCAGCCGCGCATCGACTACATCGAGCAGCACCTGCGCTGGTTGCTCAAGGCCATGGAGGTGGGCGTCAACGTGGGCGGTTACTTCCTGTGGAGCCTGCAGGACCAGTTCTCCTGGACCAACGGATACAACAAGCGCTATGGCTTCTTCTACGTTGACTTTGAAACCCAGAAGCGCACGCCCAAGGCAAGCGCCTACTGGTATAAGCACGTAGCGCAGACCCGTCGTCTGGACTAGCGGCTTGCGGGGTTACCCGCCCACATAACCTGTCCCCATTTCTCAGCCGGGGGCGGCACGTCACACGGCGCGCCGCCCCCGACCTTTTTGTTCAGGTCGGGAGCCGTTTGTCTCGATCTGTAACATCTAGCCGAGTTTTTTGGTCCTAGCTGTTACAGATTGAGACGAACAGGATTGCTCTTTCCGAAGAATCTAAATCTGTAACACGTAGCCCGCTTTTGACCGTCTACCTGTTACAAATCGAGACAAACGGAGTAGGACCTAACCCCGTATGTCCCTAACAGTCGAGCGTTCGACCAGCGTACTCGGCACATGAATCGCCTCGATAGACGAGCTCTCTCCAATCGCCGCCTCAAACGCAAGCTTACCGACACCGCGCAAATCAAATCGCAGCGTCGTCAGTCGATTGTGAGGAACAAGTCCCTCGAGTGCGTCGTCGATACCAACCACGCTCACGTCGTCGGGCACGGACAGGCCCGCGTTCTCGAGCGCGGCGATAACGCCCAGCGCCATCTGGTCATTTGCCGCAAGCACGGCAGTCGGCGCCTGCGACCCGCCGGCAAGCACCTCGGCCGCAATCCGCTCGCCCATGGCGTACCCACTGTCCGCACTCCAATCGCCACGCAGCATCGGAGCGGCATCGACATGAGCACGACCCAGCGTATCGCGCCAACCGGCCTCACGAAAACGCGAGGAAATCGAGTTTTCCGGACCCGCCACAAACCGCATATTCGAGTGACCATGTTCCAGCAGATAATTGGTCAACAGCTCGCACGAACCATACTGGTCGGAGTCGATCGTCGTGCAGCGCGGATGCGCATACATGGACAGGATGACCGTTCGCACTCCCGGCTGGGGAACAAACTCCTCAAAATCGGGAGCCATGCGGTTCATGTTGAGAATCATGCCGTCGACGGGTCGCTCGACCATGCGGCGCGAGGCATCGGCAAGTGTATAGGGCTTGTCGCCGCCCATCTCGATCATAGTGACGGCAAAATCGTGCTCGCGCGCCGCTTGCATGATACCCTCGAGCGTCGCCAGGTTACCGACACGTGTGATGTTGTACATGCACAGGCCAATAGAACGATACGACCCGCCGCGCAACGCCGCTCCAGCAAAATTGGGACGAAAGCCCAGCTCTTCCATGGCGGCCAGCACACGCTTGCGCGTCTTTTCCGTCACGTTGGGCATACCGTTGACCACGCGAGACACAGTCTGGCGGCTCACGCCAGCGAGCGCCGCAACCTCTGCCGCGCTCGCCGAATGACCATTCCTTGTCTGCTGAGCCATGCCTTCCACGCTAACCTGCTTCCCAACTATTCCCCGCGCCCATGGCGCATCGTACATACATCGATAACGTGCTCATGATACCCGAGCCATATACCACAACATGAAAACTTCTGTCAATCAAAACCGCTTACCGAACAAATACAACCGTTCGCAGCTGTTTGAAGTTGTTTTGTTTCTATACATCCCAGCCGGATGTTAACGTGCTCATTGTCAAATGTTCACGTGCTCATTTTGGTTCTAATCATTTTAAGATAGTGTTTATCGGGCTTTTTCACCGCTGAACGCTAACCAGGGAGCCTCCTGAGCGCAAACGCACAATATCGAACAGCGAGACGAGAGGGTGTATGCATATGTCTTTGCTAAACCGCGTACAGCAGCTGCCGAAGGGCTTTGTTTGGGGCGCCGCAACCGCCGCGTACCAAACGGAAGGTTCCACGAAGGTGGCAGGCAAGGGTAAGACCATGTGGGACGATTACCTTGTCGCCCAGGGTCGCTTTTTGCCCGACCCGGCCAGTGATTTCTACAACCGCTACGAGGAGGATATCCGCCTTTCTGCCGAGCATGGACTCAACGCCATCCGTGTGTCCATCGCCTGGACCCGCATCTTCCCCAACGGCGACGATGCCGAGCCCCTCGCCGAGGGCGTTAAGCACTACCACGAGCTGTTCGCCTGCTGCAAAAAGTATGGCGTCGAGCCCTATGTGTCCCTGCATCACTTTGACTCCCCCGCCGCCCTGTTCAACCAGGGCGACTGGCTCAACCGCAAGACCGTCGACGCCTATGTGCGCTATGCCGAGTTCTGCTTCCGCGAGTTCCGCGAGGTCAAGAATTGGTTCACCATCAACGAGCTCATCAGCCTCTCGCACTCCCAATACATCCAAGGCAACTTCCCGCCCAACCATCACTTTGATGTGACGAGCGGCATCCAGAGCCAGCACAACGAGCTCGTTGCCCACGCCCGCGCCGTCAACCTGTATAAGGATCTTGACGAGACCGAGCACCTGGGCGGACGCATTGGCATGGTCAACGTCCTGACGCCGGCATATCCTGCCACAGACTCGCCCGCCGACCAGCACGCCGCCGACCTGTACAACGCCTTCTACACCGACTTCATCATGGACGGCGCCTTCCTGGGTCACTACTCCGCGCGCACCCTCTCACTCATCAACGAGATTCTGCGTGCCAACAACGCCACGCTTACGGTTGAGGACAGCGACATGGAGGAGCTCGCCAAGGCGGCGCCCCGCAACGATATGTTCGGCCTCAACTACTATCAGTCGGCGTTTATCGCCGCCTACGATGGCGAGTCCACCAACAGCTTTAACGGCACCGGAGACAAGGGCACCTCGTGCTTTAAGTTTAAGGGCGTCGGGCAGCAGGTCGATATGCCGGGTATCCCCACCACCGACTGGGATTGGCTCATCTACCCGCAAGGCCTCTACGACACGCTCAAGCACATCAGCGCCACCTATCCCAACCTCCCCGTCATCTATATCACCGAAAACGGCCTGGGCCACAAGGACCCCGAGCCCGACGCAAACGGCATCGTCGCCGATCCCGAGCGCATCGACTTTGTCGACCAGCACATGGAGAAGGTGCTCCGGGCGCGCGCCGAGGGCGTCGACGTCCAGGGCTACTTTATCTGGAGCCTGCAGGACCAGTTCTCGTGGGCCAACGGCTATAACAAGCGCTACGGCCTGTTCTACATCGACTTCGACACGCAAAAACGCTACATCAAGCAGTCGGCACTCTGGTACAAGGAGCTCGCCGACACTATGGCGGACGCGCAGTAGCGCATCGCCTCGCTTTCCCCCGAGAGGGGAGCGGCCCTATGCGATACAAACCCAGCCGCTCCCCTCTCTCCCCCTGGGACCGACCCCGCCTGCACCCGGGCTTTTAGCAAGCGGGAGACCATATAGGTTTTCAACGTCCATGCCATTAAGATTTCATGCAAAGAGGAGCGTGAACTATGGAATCGATCGTTAAGTTCTTGGAGAAAGGTCAGCCGTACTTCGACAAGGTCTCTAAGAACATCTACCTTCAGGCCATTAAAGACGGCTTTTTGGCAGCAATGCCCATCATCCTGTCTTCTTCTGTCTTCCTGCTTATTTCGACCCTGCCGGGCGTTGTCGCCACGGTCGGCGGCTTTACGCTGCCCGACTGGTGGAACGTCGACGTCGTGAACTTCTGCAACAAGGTTTACAACTTCACGATGGGCGTCGTGGGCATCATGGTCGCCGGCACCACCGCAAGCGCGCTGACCGGCTCCAAGAACCGCCGCATGCCTGCCGGCAAGGCCATCAACGCCACGAGCACCATGGTCGCCGCCATGTGCGCTATGCTCATCTTGGCCGTTACCCAGACGAGTGCCAAGATCGACGGCGCCGATGTCTCGGTGTTCTTTACCGACAACATGGGCACCAAGGGCCTACTGAGCTCCTTTGTCGCCGCATTTGCCACGGTCAACATCTATGCCTTCTGCATTAAGCGAGACATCACCATCAAGCTGCCCAAAGAAGTCCCCGGCGCCATCGCCCAGAACTTCCGCGACATCTTCGCCTTCAGCTTCTCCATCCTGTTTGTCGCCGTCATCGACGTTATCTGCCGCACCTGCTTGGCCGTCCCGTTTGCCAACGTCATCTCCACGCTGGTGAGCCCGCTGTTCGCCGCTGCCGATTCCTACGCCGGCCTCGCCCTCATCTGGTTCATGATCCCGCTGTTCTGGTTCATGGGCATCCACGGCCCCTCGGTCGTTAAGCCTGCCCTCAACGCCGCGCTGTTTGGCAACATCACCACCAACCTCGCCACGCTGCAGGCCGGCGGTCACCCCGCCCTCGCCCTGACCGAGAACTTCGGTAACTACATCGGCGAACTCGGCGGCACCGGCGCCACGTTCATTGTCCCGATCATCTTCCTGCTCTTTATGCGCTCCAAGCAGCTCAAGGCCGTCGGCAAAGCCTCTGTCGTACCCGTGATGTTCGCCGTCAACGAGCCGCTGCTGTTCGCCGCGCCCATCATCCTCAACCCGTACTTCCTGATCCCGTTCCTGTTTGCCCCCGTGGCCAACGTCCTCATTGGTAAGTTCTTCATCGACTTTTTGGGCATGAACGGTTTTATCTATGCCATGCCGTGGGCACTCCCCGGACCGATCGGCACCTTCATCGACACCAACTTCCAGCCGATCTCTCTGGTCCTGGTTGTCGTCCTGCTGGTCGTTGACTTCTTGATCTACTACCCGTTCTGCAAGGCCTACGACAACGTCCTGTGCAAGCAGGAGGCCGAGACCCTGGCCGAAGAAGAGGCCGAGGAGACCAAGGCCGTCAAGACCGCTGCCGCCCCCGCCGTTGAGGCTCCTATTGTCGAGACCGCTTCTGCCACCGAGGCCTCCGCAGCTCCGTCCGCCCTTAAGGGCAAGGATCTGAGGGTTCTGGTTCTGTGCGCTGGCGCCGGCACCTCTGCACTGCTCGCCAACGCGCTTAAGGAAGGCGCCGACGAGCTGGGCATCGACATTACCGCCAACGCCGGTGCCTACGGCAGCCACTACGCCATCATGGACCAGTACAACGTCATCGTCCTGGCTCCGCAGGTTCGCACCTATTACAACGAGATGAAGGCCGACACCGACCGCCTGGGCATCACGCTGCTGTCGCCCAAGGGCAAACAGTACATCGACCTCACTAAGGATCCCAAGGGTGCCGTCGCCTGGATCGAGGAAAACCTCGAGGCATAAGACGCTGACACCACCTGCCGCTCGCAGACAATAAATGGCCCGTGCATCGATGTGTGATGCGCGGGCCATTTTGTTTAGACCGCACCCGTCCTCCTGTTCATCTCAATCTGTAACATCTAGCCGAGTTTTTCGGTCCAAGCTGTTACAGATTTAGACGAACGGGCGGCCCGGGCCGAACAATCTCGATTTATAACATGTAGACCACTTTTGACCGTCTAGTTGTTACAGATCGAGACAAACGGAATAAGCTGGACCGAATTGTCTAAATCTGTAACATCTAGCTGAGATTTTCGGCCCTACCTATTACAGATTTAGACGAACAGGCCGAGCACGTCTACGCCCGCAGGTCCTTTACACTGGAACGCTCGACCAACACGCCCGAGACGAGCGTACGGCTTCTGGAGCTCGGGGCTTCCAGACCTGCGACGACCTCGTTGAGCGCACGGACGCCCAGCTCGCGGTGGCGAAACTTCACCGACGTCAGAATCGAGTTGGGAATCGTCTTGTAGAGCTCATCGTCGAAGCCGATCACGGACACGTCGTCGGGCACACTGAGCCCTTTGTCACGTAGAGCCATCATCACGCCGTTTGCCATGCAGTCGTTAGCAGCGAGGACCGCCGTGCAATCGGGCTTATCGGCAAGCACAAGGCCCGCAGCATAGCCACTATCCGCATTCCAATCGCCTTGCAGAGGCTCGGGCGGCTCAATGCCACGCGTCTCGAGTGCCGCACGCCAACCTTTCATACGGCACTGGCTCGACAGTGACTCTTTCTTACCAGAGACGAAGTACACGTTCTTGTGTCCGCGATTCAAGAAGTACTCGCATGCCATGCGCGCGCCGCCCTCTTGGTCGTCACTGACGGTAGAGCAGGTAGGATGTTCCATCGACGTGATAATCACCGTCTTGAGGTCTTTCGGCGCCTCAAAGGTATCAAAGTCATCGACCATCTGGCGCAGGTTGAAAATCATGCCGTCGACGGGAAGCTGCGACATCCTACGTGCCGCTTCGGCAAGGGTCATCTTCTCCCCCGCCCGCTTTTTAATCATCGTGAGCGCAAAGCCTCGCTCTGCGGCGGCATCGGCGATACCGTCAATCATGTCCACGTTGCCGCCCGACAAGTGGAACAGCACCACGCCGATGCACCCGTAACGGCCCAACTTGAGTGAACGCGCGGCAAAGTTCGCCCGGAACCCAAGCGCTTCCATGGCAGCATGGACCCTATCGCGCGTCGACTCTCGCACGCTATCGGGCTCGTTGATCACACGCGACACCGTCTTGAGGGAAACACCCGCGGCAACCGCCACATCGTTCATTGAGACGCTTTTCTTGTCCATCGTTGCCACTGCTTCTCCAGTCGGTTCCCTATCGATCGTTCTTTGCGTTCTAGCATACACTACCTGCTCGGTTTTCAAATTTGCCGTTTACCGGACAATACCGACCGTTCACCCGTAAATCCTTGTTGCTCTTCCAAAAATGTCTTACGTTGTCATTAACGAAATGACAACGTTGTCATTTCGCAATGCCTTCCTTAAGCGGGAAGGTTTCCGGGCAGTCCTGACCATCCAACGACGACCAGTTCCATCCACATGCATCGCGCATCAAGTAGCAAAGGAGCTCTATGGACGCCATCGTAAAGATGCTCGAAAAGCATCAACCGTTCTTTGAGAAGATCTCAAGGAACATCTACCTCCAGGCCATTAAGGACGGATTCCTTGGGTGCATGCCCATCGTCCTCACCTCTTCGATCTTCCTGCTGATTGCCACCCTTCCTGGCGTAGTCGGCATCACGCTGCCCCAGCCGCTCATCGACTGGTGCAACAAGCTGTACAATTTCACCATGGGCGTCATGGGCATCATGGTTGCCGGCACCACTGCCAAGAACTTCACGGCTTCCATGAACCGTCGTATGCCCGCCGGCAAAGTACTCAACGACGGTTCCACCATGGTGGCCGCCCAGTGCAGCATGCTGCTGCTCGCCGTCACGCAGTTCACCACCAAGTTCAACGGCTCCGAACTTTCGGTCTTCGATTGCACCAGCATGGGCACGCGCGGTCTGTTCTCGGCCTATATCGCCGCGTTCATTACCGTTTGGGTCTACAAATTCTGCGTCTCGCGCGATCTGACCATTAAGCTGCCCAAGGAGGTCCCGGGCGCCATCGCTCAGAACTTCCGTGACATCATCCCCTTTGGCGGCGCCGTCATTATCTGCGGCATCATCGATGTCGTCGTGCGCAACCTCATGGGCGTTCCGTTCTCCGAGCTGCTTATCAAGCTGCTCTCCCCGCTCTTTACCGCTGCAGAAACCTATCCTGGCCTTATCCTTATCCAGGCAGCAACCGCGTTCTTCTGGTTCATCGGCGTCCACGGCCCCTCGATCGTCCAGCCGGGCATCGACCCCATCCGTCTTGCCAACCAGGCCGAGAACCTGCGGTTCTGCTGGCAGGCGGCCACCCCGCCCACTCCCTCACCTTTAACATGTCGCTCGTGGGTGAGTTCGGCGGCACCGGCGCCACGTTCATCGTGCCGCTTCTGCTGATTCTCTTTATGAAGTCCAAGCAGCTCAAAGCCGTCGGTAAGGCCTCGATTGTTCCTGTTGCCTTCGCCGTCAACGAACCGCTGCTCTTTGGCGCGCCGATGATCCTTAACCCCTACATGCTCGTCCCCTTTGTTGCCGCCGGCTGCGTCAACGTAAGTGTTGCCAAGTTCTTTATCGATAACGTGGGCATGAACGGCTTCTCCTTCGTGGTGCCTTGGGCTACCCCTGCCCCCATCGGCATCTTCATCACCACGAACTTCCAGCTTATCGCTCTGGTGTTTGTTGCAATCATCATCTTGCTGGACGCCATCATCTACCTGCCGTTCTTGAAGGCATACGATAAGCTGCTCTGCGACCAGGAGGCCGAGCGCGCCGCCGAGCTGGGTCTTGAGTCCGATGGTGCCGCTGCCATCGCCGCCAACGCCTCTGCGCCCGCTGTCGAGCAGGCTACCGCTTCCGTCGAGCCGACCGCCGCTGCCGCCGACAGCAAGCCTGTCGCCGATCAGCCCGAGCCCGCCGCCGACGCATCCGCCAAGAAGGATGTCGACGGCCTGAAGGTCCTCGTCCTGTGCGCCGGCGCCGGCACCTCTGCCATGCTTGCCAACGCCATCAAGGAAGGTGCCGCACAGACCGGAGAGAATATTGCTTCCTCCGCAGGCGCCTATGGTCAGCACACTGCCATCATGGATCAGTACGACGTTATCGTGCTTGCCCCGCAGGTTCGTAGCTACTACAACGACATGAAGGCCGACACCGATCGCCTGGGCATTAAGCTGCTCGCCCCGCGCGGCAAGGAATATATCGACCTTACCCGCGACCCCGCTGGCGCCATTAAGTGGCTCCGCGAGAACCTCGACTAGTTTTCTCCCTCTGTTGGTGCCCGGATCCCCGGTTCGGGCACCTCTACCTATTCGTATCCCACAGAAAGGATGACTCATGACCAACCCCATGCAGTTCCCCGACGGCTTTGTGTTTGGCGGCGCCACCGCCGCTTACCAGGTTGAGGGCGAGACCCGTACGCACGGCAAGGGCAAAGTGCCCTGGGACGATTTCCTGGCTGCCCAAGGTCGCTTCTCCCCCGACCCCGCAAGCGATTTCTACAACAAGTACCCGGTCGATATCGACCTGTGCCAGCGTTTCGGCATCAACGGCATCCGCGTCTCCATCGCTTGGAGCCGCATCTTCCCCAACGGCACTGGCGAGATCAACACCGAGGGCGTTGCCTTCTATCACGAGCTTTTCGCCACCTGCAATAAAGCCGGCGTTATCCCCTATGTCACGCTCGATCACTTCGATACGCCCGAGGCCTTCTACCAGGACGGCGGCGAGGGCTTCCTGACGCGCGTGACGATCGACGCCTTTGTCGAGTACGCCAAGTTCTGCTTTGCCGAGTTCACCGAGGTCAAGCACTGGTTTACCTTTAACGAGATTCCCGCGACCGCCGAGGGCAGCTTTATCGTTGGCAACTGGCCGCACGGCGAGAAGTATCGCCTGGACAAGGCCTTCCAGCTCATGCACAACATGATGGTGGCCCACGCCAAGGCTGTCGTCGCGTTCCATGAGGGCGGCTTTGAGGGCGAAATCGGCATTGTCCAGAACCTGGAGCCCAAGTATCCCCTCGACCCCAACAACGCCGCCGACTGCGAGGCAGCTCGCGTGGCCGACGTCATCAACAACCGCTGGGTACTCGACGCCACCTTCCGCGGCCACTATGCAGCCGACACCATGGAAGCTGCGAGCAAGCTGGCCCATATCGCCGGCGGCGAGCTCGACGTCCGCGACGAGGACATCGCCGCACTGACCGCCGCGCTCCCCTACAACGATTGCCTGGGCGTCAACACCTACAAGTGTCAGTTCCTGCGTGCCGCCGAGGGCGAAAACGACATCAACCACAATGGCACCGGCGACAAGGGCTCCTCGCGCTGGTTCCTCAAGGGCGTGGGCGAGTCATGCGTGCGCGAAGGCGTACCCACCACCGATTGGGACTGGATCATCTATCCCGAGGGCCTCTACGACCTGCTGCTCCGCATTAAGAACGATTACCCCAACTACAAGAAGATCTACATCACCGAGAACGGCATGGGCTATAAGGACGACTTCGAGGACGGCTTTATCGACGACGCCCCTCGCATCGACTACATGCGTCAGCATCTCGCGTGGATCCTCAAGGCAATCGACGGCGGCGTGAACGTCGACGGCTACTTTGTGTGGTCGCTGCAGGACCAGTTCTCCTGGACCAACGGCTATAACAAGCGTTACGGCCTGTTCTACATCGACTTTGAGACCCAGAAGCGCTATCCCAAAGCGAGCGCGTACTGGTACAAGAACGTCGCGGAGACCGGCCTGCTCATGGCCTAATTTCCGCCGCATGCCACCCGTCGGCCGCATACGAATCCCAAACCGGTTCGTATGCGGCCTTTTTTGTTTTGGCTCGGCCCGAACAAGCCGTTTGTCTCAATCTGTAACATCTAGCATGGATTTTCGGCCCCAGCTGTTACAGATTTAGACGAACGGGTGGCCCGGGCCGAACAATCTCGATCTGTAACATGTAGACCACTTTTGACCGTCTAGATGTTACAGATCGAGACAAACGCCGCAGGTCAATCCCTTTAATCTCAATCTGTAACATCTAGCCGAGTTTTTCGATCCCAACTGTTACAGATTGAGACGATTCGACGGTATCGTCCGCATGGACACACCGTGGTACAATTGTGTCCCAACGCAAAGGAGGTACCCATGTCAGCTTGTGTGCCCGTCCGAGATATGAAGGACACTGCTGCATTCACTACGCTTGTTGAGTCTGAGCGCGACGTCACCGTAACTAAGAACGGCTACGAGGCCATGCACTGCATCAGCAGCGACCAGTATCGCCTCATGCAAGAAGAAATCGCCAAGGCAAAACTGCTGTCTCGTATGATGTTGGCAGAAGACGAAATATCGCAAGGCGACTACAGCGATTACGAATCCTTCGCGGCTTCGATACGAGACAAATATGACCTATAACGTCGTAATCCTCAAAAGCGCGCGATATGAGTACGAGAGTATCGTCGGATACCTTGCCCAAATCCTCAAGAATCCGCGCGCAGCAGGCAATTTTGTCGCTGAGTTTGAATATCAGCTTGATCTGCTTCGCGAGCAGCCGCTCCTACGTCCCCTCTCGCACATGCAAGAGCTGGCGGCACGTAATTACCGATCGTTTCCCGTCAACAACTACGTGTGCCTTTATAAGTTTGAGCACGAAACAATCTATATCGCCCACATCTTTCATCAGTCACAGGACTACGCCCGCCTGGTCTAGCCCACAAGCTGAATACTTGGCCCGAGCGCATTTGCGTGTCATATCGCGTCACGTTGACGCGTAAAATGACGCGCAAATTTTTACGCGTCATCAAATTTGACGCACAAATGGTGTTTTTACTTATACGTGTCATTCTGCACGTCATATTGAAACGATAATCCCCGCGCCGGCAGGGGGGGCAGAAGTATCGCCTGCAGCGTTAGCTAACAAATAACCTGCGTGTGTTCCTCGATGGCGGCACGATCCTCTGCGGCAATACCCGGCTCGCACACCACGGCATCCAAACTGTCCAGGCGGCAGAAGGTGTAGAAGTCGCGCTTGCCGATCTTGCTGGAGTCGGCGATCAGATAGCGCGAGTCTGCTTTGCTAAAAGCGAGCTGCTGGATACGGCCCTCGTCCATGTTGGACGTAGATACGTCACCGTCCAAGATGCCGTTTGCGCCGATAAAGGCTGCGTCGATCCCCAGTGCGCGCAAGGTGTCCTCGGCCGTGGGGCCCACAAAGGCGGCAGTGCGGCGGCGGTACACGCCGCCCACCAGGCACAGTTCGCAGTCTTCGCGCGCCTCGAGCAGGTTAAACACCGAAAGCGAATTGGTCACAATGCGCAGGCGAAACGCCGGCAGCATCGAGGCCATCTGCTCAACCGTGGTGCCCGTGCCCAAAAAGATGGTCGAGCCTTCCTCGATAAGCTCCACAGAACGACGCGCAATCTGCAACTTTTCCTCGGCATGCTTCGTGCGCTTTTCGCTGTGCGAATACTCATGGCGCAGCATAGCGTGTGGACGGCTCTGCGCACTGCGGGCTCCGCCGTGCACGCGCTCGATCTCGCCCAAGCTCGCAAGCTCCTCAAGGTCACGGCGGATCGTCATATCCGAGACACCTAACGCATCCGAAATCTCCTTGACCGAGACCGTTCCCTGTTCCTCGAGCAGCTGCCGAACCTTATCCTGTCGCTCCGCTTTAATCACGATGAGTCCTCGCTGTTCCACACTCACGTCAATTCAAACAATAACGAACAAATTGTATCAGACTCGCGCGCGTCAGAAATGAACGCCCGCACAGCTCCAATCATCACTTTTTTGAGAAAAATACCCCCTGCTTTAGTGGGGTGTAGTGATAATCTCGCCTGTTCGCGCTACAGTTTGTCGGAAATACCTCGATGTTAGGAACCAAATGATCACTTCCGAGCTTTTCGGCACCGCGCCGTGCGGTACCCCCGTTCATCGTTACACCCTCAACGGGCCCGAGATCTGCGTTCGCATTATGGACTATGGCGCCACCGTGTTGGGCATCGACGTACCCGACATCCCTGGCAACGTGCGCGATGTGGTACTGGGCTTCGATAAGCTCGAGGATTACTTTGACAACCCCGCCTGCTTTGGCGCGACCATCGGCCCCGTGGCAAACCGCACTGCAGGTGCAACGATCACCATTGCTGGCACGGACTGGCATATGCCGGCCAACGAGGGCGCCAACAACCTGCACAGCGATCTTGAACATGGCCTGCACAAGCGCGTGTGGGATGTTGAGCTCGACGAGGTCCACAATGCCGTGCGCATGACCACCTCGCTTGAGGATGGCGAGTTGGGCCTGCCCGGCAACCGCACCTTTACGGCCGTGTTTACCGTGACGCGCACCGGCGTCTTTCGCATCGAGTATGGCTGCGGGAGCGACCGCGCCACCTACGTGTCCATGACCAACCACACATACTTTAACCTTGCCGGTCATAACGCCGGCATGGACTGTGAGCACTTCTTTGTTGCTAACGCCGCCCACTACCTGCCCATCGACGACCAGAACATTCCTACCGGCGAGATCGCTCCCGTCAAGGGTACGCCGTTTGACTTCCGCGAGCTGCGCCCCGTCGCGCCTGGCATGGAGGCCGACGATCCACAGATTAAGCAGGCACGCGGCTACGACCACTGCCTGTGCATCGATGACTATCAGTACGGTCGCAACCTGCGCCGCGCCCTGCATGTCGAGGAGATGTGGACCGGCCGCGAGCTGGACTACTACACCACCGCCCCGGGCGTGCAGCTCTACACTGGCAATTGGCTGGGCGACGAGCACGCCAAGGACGATGCCAACTATGGCTGGGGCGCCGGCTTTGCCCTCGAGGCCGAGATGTACCCCGACACACCGCACCAGCCGCTGTTCCCGCAGGGCATTGTGGGCCCGGGTCACCCCTACAGCAATGTGATCGAGTACCACTTTATGAGGCACTAAGCCCATAACGCAACATATCGCACAGCAGCGCCCGCCGGCACCACCGCCGACGGGCGCTTTGCTACCTAGTCATTGGGGACGTTCTTAAATGACTAGTCGTTGGGGACAGTCTTTAACGTTTGGTGAGAAGGACTGTCCCAATCTGCCGACACTTGGGGACGTTCCTAAAAGGCCGGCACATAAGGAACGTCCCCATGTGCCAAGGGTGTCCCGTTTGACTAGTCATTTAAGAACGTCCCCAATGACTAGTTGGATGGGGTCGGGGTTGGAGCTGGGGAGGTAACGGATTTCTAGCTCTATGCCGAGTTCTTGTAGCTCTTTGAAGGCAACGATGTCCGTATCGTCTACGGCGACTGCGGGCGTTATGGGGTGCTTGCCCTCCCCCGCCTGCATATGGCCAATGCTGATCTTGGTGATCGGCACACCACCCTTAACCAGCGCGAGTGCATCCGTGGGCGACGCCACCATGGTGAGAATCCATTGGCGCGGCGTTGCGGTATGAATGATGTCGACAGTCCTTTGCACCGAGAAAAACCGCGTCCAGACACCCTCGGGTGTCGCCACCCTCATAGGGGCCCACTTGCGCGAATCAGCCGCAATCTCATCGTTGACGATTAAAACAAGGTTGGAACCCACGACTTCGTTCCACAGTTCAACGTCTTGCCCGTAAATGAAACGGTCATCGATACGCGTGAGAAGGATCTTGGGTTGAGCCATGGCTGCCCCATTCTGTTTGAGACCCATATGAGCGGGACGTCGGCCACCAGCTCAATAGCAGGTCAAGCGCCAAATGGACGCCGCAGACATCACGTCTCCAATATTAGTGCATTTAAAGTGAGAAAAGCCGTCAGAACCCTTGCGCGGATGTGCGATGTCCCGTATCATAGACAGCCGTTGACGCCTCAGTTGCGTCACCACATGGCCGCCAGCGTAGCTCAGTTGGTAGAGCACCGCTCTCGTAAAGCGGGGGTCACCGGTTCGAGCCCGGTCGCTGGCTCCATTGCACAAGACAGCCGCCTTTGGGCGGCTTTTTTGTTGCCGATTTGGAGTGCGAATGCGCCAACCCAAGTAAAACGCCGCCGGCAACTCCCCTACTCAACAAAAAGCCCCGCCGACCGCAATCCCCAAAGGAACCGCGATCAGCGGGGCTCAAGCGCGCTCCCCCAAGGGAATCACGCCATCAGACGAACAGCTAGCCAGGCAGTTCGCTACTCCTCCCAGTAAGCATCTGCAAGCAGCTTAAAGCAAATCTTCTTGACCGGCTGTGCGCCATCGCCCGGGAACTCGAGCGTGGGCATGTGAGGCTCGCCGGCAACGAACAGCGCGAACTTGTCGTCGGCAAGATCGCCGGCAATCGAGGCGTCTGAATCGACCAGGTCGTAGTCGTCCTTCTCGTCAAACTCCTGGACCAGCGTCAGGCTGCCCGTGGCAACCTTAAAGGCCTCGCGACCCTCAATGTCGATCTGCAGGTCGTGATAGCGCTGATGCGTCTCGTAGTGAGCCTCTGCCTCGGGACGCGTCGTGGGAGCCATGACGTTCGCAAAGACCTTGTCGCCCAGAATCGGATGGCTGCCGACCTCGAGCTGCGCCGGGTCGTTCTCCTCGAGCCAGTCGATCAACACGTCGAGGCCCTTGAGCATTCCGCGGTACTCCTCGATATCGCCCAATGCACCGTAAATCATCTAAATCCCCTCTCGGATCGCTTCTTTGGCGGCTACTCGGCAAACGCGTTGCCGACGCTGTTGCCACCCACATACGTCTCGACCAGGGTAAGGTCGGGATTGAACACGACAACGTCGGCGTCGCGCCCCGACATAATGCTATCGCACTTGTCGTCGACATGAGCTAGCAATCGATGCCAGGGCCGACGCCCAAGCCCTTACAGCTCGGTCACGACAACGCCGTTGTAGACCTCGTCCCAACGGTCCATGACCAGATGACCAGTCATGGGATCCATGGCATTGAGCTTGCCGCAGGTGTTGGCGGTACGCAGCACCGTCTCGTCGTCTGCGCCAGCAGCGATGGCATGCGCGAAGCCTGCGATAGTGGAGTCACCAGAGCCCGTTGCGTTAACGGCAGGGATATCGGGCGTCTTTGCGCGGAACGCACGGCCATTGTGGAAGCCAACGGAGCCGGCAGCGCCCATGGACACGACGACCCAGGGGATATCGGAGAAGCGGGCGTCAGAAGCGAGCGCGGCGCGGAGCTCGTCCACATCGTCGGTGGTAAAGCTCGTGCCCAGAAGGCCGTTGATCTCGGTCAGGTTAGGCTTGACCAGCTCGGGCTTAACCTCGGACTTGAGCGCAGCCTCGAGCGAGGCACCCGAGGTATCGAGCAGCACCTTGGCTCCGGCGTTCTCGGCAATGCCCGTGATCTTGGCGTAGTAGTCCGCCTCGACGCCGCGGGGCAGCGAACCCGAGATGGTGACGACGTCGGCCTTACCTGCAAGCTCGGTAAACTTGGCGGTAAAGGCATCGAGCTCCTCGGGGGCAATTGTCGGGCCGCTCTCGAGCAGCTCGGTCTGGTTGCCGGCGTGGAGAATGTTGAGGCAAATTCGAGTCTCGCCCTTGATGGGCACAAAGTCGTTGTTAATACCGTTGGCGTCCATGAGCTCAGCCATGTAGGCGCCCATGTGGCCGCCGAGCAGACCGGTTGCCACAACGTCGTCGCCCAGCTGACCCAGCACGCGGGCCACGTTGAGGCCCTTGCCGCCGGCGGTCTTTTCGGGCGTCACACGGTTGACGTCGTCGATAATGAGCTCATCGAGCTGATAGCGCGTATCGACAGACGGGTTCATCGTAACGGTGAGGATCATTTTTAGCTCCTTATCTCGCAGGCTCCTTGTGCCTCGCGATACGAGTCGACAAAACGGAATTACAGAATCTCAATCGTGAACGAGCGAACGACGGTCTCCTTGGGCTTGGCGACAAGGCAGCCGCGCTTATGCTCAAGCACGTCGTCCTCATCGGAGCAGGTCGAAAGACCGCCCCAAGGCTCAACCGCCACAAAATCGCCCTCGGGCTTGCTCCACACAATGAGATATGGGAAGCCCTCAAAGCTCAGGCGGACGCCCTTGTCCTCGCCCTTTTTGGAAAGCGTGACCTGACGGCTCTCGAGCACGTCAAAGATGGTCTCCGCAAAATCGAAGAGCTCGTGCGACAGGGGCAGCGTCTTTCCCACCATGGGGTTCTTGGAGCGGTTTGCCACGTCAATCAATCCAGTCGAGGGAACGGCGGTGCAGAGCTCCGCAGCCTCGTCTTTCTCAAAGCGCAACTCGTAGTCCGTATAGGCCTCGCCCTCATCGAGCGGACACCTAAAGCCGGGATGACCGCCGATAAAGAACGGCATGTCCTCAGTCCCCTCGTTGGTCACCTCATAGGAGACGCGAACGGCATTCCCCTCAAGCGTATAACGAGCGACAAGCTTAAACGGGTACGGATAATCGCTCAGCAGCGCGGCGTTATCCTCCGAAGCCAGGCACATCGCCAGCTCGTTCTCGCTCTGGCTCAGCAGCTTCCACTCCTGTTTGCGCGCAAACCCATGGCGAGCGAGCTTTACATGATGCCCGGCAAACGTCATGGCGCTGTTGTCGCGCAGGCCTCCGCAAATCGGGAAGCAAATCGGTGCCTGGCCGGACCACACGGCGGGATCGCCCTGCCACAAGTACTCGCGACCTCCAGCCTCAATCGAAGTAAACGAACCACCAGCCGTGGACACCTTAATAGAAATCGAATCGTTGGAGAGAGCGTATTCCATTGCCCATCCTTTCGAACAACTGCTTTTTGCTCGCAAGTACCCGTCTCGGCCCTAACCAAAGGACAAACCCGCACGTTCATCGATGCGTCCGGTATCCCAGCCATGTAACGGGGTACCATACAGACATTGATGCAATTACAGCTGAAAGGCCTTCTTATGCGAACCATCATCCTCTACGCCTCGCGCCATCACGGCAATACGAAAAAGCTCGTGGACGCCATCATCGAGGCACACCCCGAGATCGATACCCTCGACGTGAAGTCACTCGGTAAAAACGAGTACCCCGACCTGCACGAATACCATCTGATCGGTGTCGCCACGGGCATCTATTACTCCGAGATCGACAAGGACATGGCACGCGTGCTCACGAACGTGCTGCAGCCGCAGGACAAGGTGTTTGGCCTTATGACCTACGGTGGCAAAAACAAGTGGTACGGCAAGGATATCGATGGCATCTGCCGCATGAGGCAGGCCATCTTTATGGGCGTCTACGGCTGTCCCGGCTTTGATACGTGGGGGCCGTTCAAACTCACCGGCGGCGTCCAGAAGGGACACCCGACCGCTGAGGAAATTAAGGGCGCCGTCGACTTCTTCGACAAGATCGAAGACGAGTATGGCGACATCATCGTCGAAGAGTACGCCAAGCGCGAGAAGCGTCTAGCATACGAAAAGGAGCATCCCGCGGGGGGTCTTGTGGCCGGCGTCAAGCGCACGGCAAAGAAGATCGTTAACAAGCTGTAACTGTTAAGGTGCTTTTGAGCGTTTAACCCATACGGCGGGTCCGAGCAGATTCGGGCCCGCCGTCTTTTTCTATCGTTAATCGGTAAAGGCGTTGCCGACGCTCTGGCCGCCAACATACGTCTCGACGAGGGTGAGCTCATGGTCGAACACGACAAAGTCGGCGTCGCGACCCGGCATGATGCTGCCGCACTTATCCTCGATGTGCGCAGAGCGAGCCGGCACCTCGGTTGCCATGCGAATGGCGATATCAGCGCTGGCGATGCCCCAATCGACAATGTTCTTGACGCCCTGGGCAAGCGTGAGCACCGAGCCGGCAATGCTTTTGCCGTCGGCGAGCCAGCACAGGTTGTCCTTCATGATGACGTCCATGCCACCACTGGTGTAGCTGCCCTCGGGCATGCCGCCGCAGCCCAGGCAGTCGGTGATGAGCACCGTGTGCTGCCAGCCCTTTGCCTGCAGCAGTGCCTTGATGGCGGCAGGGTTTACGTGCTTGCCGTCACAGATGATCTCGGCGTAGGTCTCGGGCGTGGACATGGCAGCACCCACGACACCGGGCTCACGGTGATGCAGACCGCGCTGGCCGTTATAGGTATGCGTAAAGCAGCTGGCACCGGCATTGATAGCGGCGATGCACTCATCGTAGGTGGCGTCGGAGTGACCGATGCTGGTCACCACGCCCTTGGCGTTCAGAGCAGCCGCATAAGCAGCGGCACCGTCGCGCTCGGCGGCCATGGCGCTCTTAACGATGCGACCGCCCGCAGCCTCCTGCCACTGGTCGAAAACCTCCTCGGAGGGGTCAATCAGGTAAGCGGGGTTCTGCGCGCCCACGTGCTTCATGGTAAAGAAGGGGCCCTCCAGGTAGATGCCCTGAATGCGAGCACCGCAGAAGTCGGGGCCGCGGCCCTCGTCAGCCTGGGCGATGGCGGCGCAGGCATCCTTGATCTGCTCGACGCCATCGGTGAACGTCGTGGGCAGCCAGCTGGTGGTACCGCGACGGGCGAGCTCGGTTGAGCTGATATCGATGCCCTCGGGATCGTTATCGGTAGTTGAGTGGTTGTAGAAGCCATGGATGTGAGTATCGACCATACCCGGTGCGATCCACGATCCCGTGTAGTCCTTAATCTCGCAAGAGGGCTCGTCGGCCTGCCAGGCGCCAAAAACGCCATCCTCGACCATAAGATAGCCGCCCAGTTGCGGGCCTGCCGGCAAGAAGAACTTGTCAGCCTTAATTGCGTACGTGCTCATATGCACTCCTCGCTTCTAAAGCAGTTGACTGTGGTGATGCTTATACCCAGCTCACGTAAAACAAAAAGCGCCCGCCCGCCGTTATGAGCGGACGGGCGCCCTTACAGGGGGACGCGATTAAGCGGTGAAGGGGTGAATCGTCACGCCCTTAACCACGCGGTTGACCGTGCCGGTGGGGCTCGGCGTATCGGGCGTGTTGCCCACGCGCACGGAGTTGAGCAGGCTGATAGCCTGGGCAAACATCACGAACGGCAAGGCAAGGTAGCCCTCGGGAAGCGCCTCGTAGCCCTTAAAGGTGAAGGACTCACCCTCATAGACGGTGGCACCTTCCTGCTGAACGGCGATGGTGTGCTGAGCGATCTCGTCGCCACCGATCTCGTTGAGGATGTCGATGTCGTACTGACGGGTGTAGGCGTCGTTGTTGACGAACACGAAGACGAGCGTCTTATCGTCGACGAAGGACTTAGGTCCGTGACGATAGCCCATGGAGGTGTCGTAGGAAGTAGCGACCAGACCGTGAGCGAGCTCGAGGATCTTGAGCTGGCTCTCCTGAGCAAGGCCACCGAAGGAGCCAGAACCCAAGTAGGTCACGCGGTTGAAATCGCCAGCCAGGTAATCGGCGATCTCAGGCTCACGGGAGATGACCTCCTCGCCCATCTTGGCAATCGTCTCGACCCACTCGGCCTTCTGCTCGTCAGAGGCAGTGTCGAAAATAAGGGTGGAGAGCAGGGTCATGCAGGAATAAGAACCGGTCATGGCGAAGCCCTTGTCGTTGGCGCGCGGAATGAGCAGCGTCAGCGCATTGGGATCATCGGCAGACTCGACGGCAAGCTTGCCCTCGGGAGCGCAGGTGATGTTGAGGAACTTGACGTTGTGGACGAGCTCCTTGGCAACGGCAACGGCGGCAAGGCTCTCGGGGCTGTTGCCAGAGCGGGCAAAGGAAACCACGAGCGTGGGATCCTCGGCGCGCAGGAAGTCGCGCGGGGCGCTCACGATGTCGGTCGTGGCGATGGGCTTAAAGTCGTAGAGATCAGTGTTGCCAGCGTGACGCAGGTACGGGGCGCAGGTATCGCCAACGTAGTCGGACGTACCGGCACCGGTGAAGACAACGGACAGACGACCCTCGCCCATAGCGCGAGCCTCGGCCAGGAAGGCCTCGATGGTCTCCTTGTTCTCGCGATAGATGTTGAGCGTATCGCGCCAAAGCTCGGGCTGCTGAGCAATCTCGGCCGTGGTGATCTGGGCGCCGAGCTCGGTGAGCTCCTCGACACTCTTCTCGAACATTTCTAATACCTCTCTCTAGAAGTAATCCTCTGACGTGCAATTATACACTTCGGTTGGTTATCTGGTAGTAACCAGTTAAATGCAAAGAATCACCATATGGAAACGATGCGAGCACTAGTTGCTACGCTGGTGGTAGACCTTGTATTTAAACTGATCGGCACGAGCAACCGAGAGTGTGTACTCCACTACCTCGTTTGACTCGTTATACGTAGTCCTGACCAAATCGAGCACAGGCGAGCCCTCGACAATTCCCAAAAGGTGAGCATCGGTGGGACGGGCTATGCTCGCATAGAACTCCTCTTCGGCCACGCGTATCTTTTGCTGAAAGTCTTGCTCAATCACATCGTAAAGCGGCTTACGCTCTAGCAGCGGTCGCTTTAGGGATAGAAATTGACGAACCGGTAGATAGCTGCGTTCGACCATCATGGGCATGTTGTCGGCAGAACGAAGACGCTTGAGCTTAAAAATGCGATCACCGATACGCAATCCCATATGCTCAGCCAGATTCTTATCGGCCTCCATCTCGCAAAAATCGAGAATCGTGGTCTCGGGGTCGCGACCCATCGCGCGCATCTGCTCGGTAAAGCTGTAGGACTGCATAAGATTGGTTGCCTTTGCCGAACGGTCGGTAACAAAGGTACCGCGACCGTGCTGCCGAACCACCAGTCCTAAACGCTCCAGTTCCTGCAGAGCCAGGCGTACCGTAGTGCGCGAGAGACCATAGCGCTCCGAAAGTTCGCGCTCGGAAGGAATCATGTCACCGGCGCGATATTCATGGTCAATCTTTTCGGTCAGAATATCGACCAGCTGATCGTACAGCGGTTGCTTACGCGCTCCGATCGCCATCCTATCCTCCCTTTTGCTCGATTTCGGCTAACTACCTAGGGTGTTATGCATTATCTGTCTGCCACACCCGAATCATTAAGAAAACAAAAGCCGCGCGCTCTTTCGAGCACGCGGCTTTTAACATACACATGGCTTAAGGGGTCGGGGTGTGAGCCGCGTAGGGACACACCCCTCAAGCTAGAGCCTTACCAGATGCTCGGCCAGAGACCAAGCGGGCCAGCGCCCAGGATGCCCAGGACGAAGAGCAGGAGAATGCCCTTGGTCGGGGTCCAGCTGTGCTTAGCGAACATGTAGTAAAGCAGCAGCGTAAGCATAAGCGGGACGAGCTTCGGGACGATGGTGTTGAGGGTGTCGGCAACAGAGAAGTTGACCGGATCCTCGGTAACAGTGCCGTAAGTCACGGACTCCATGCCGTTGCCCAGATCGGTGACGCCGCACTCGACAGCGTTGCCGTCGGCATCGGAAGCGGTGAGGGCGTTGCCGTCCTCATCGGTCATGGCGATGGTACCGGCCTCAGCGGTCTCGGTATCGATGCCCTCCATACCGGTGAAGTTCTCGGCCTCCTTCTCGGAGACGATCACGGTAGTAGCGGAGAGGCCACGGGTGGTGCCGTTGGGGATCTGGAGGTTGATCTGGGTGCCACCCATGGTGACGACCAGGCAACCGACGACGAAGACGCCCATGATGGAAGCGGCACGCGTGAAGGCCTGCATGTTGGCGGTCAGAGCGTCAATAGCGCTGGTGCCAAGCTTGTAGGACCAGTTCATGAGCCAGAAACGCAGAGCGAACTGGACGACGTTGAAGATCACCAGGAAGATGATCGGTGCAGCGGCGTTGCCGTTGATGGCCATGTTGGAGGTGATGCCGGCCGTGATAGGCACGAGCGTCAGCCAGAACAGAGCGTCACCGATACCACCGAGCGGGCCCATTGCGGCGACGCGGACGGCGCGGATCGTGGGGATGTCAACCTTGTTCTGCTCGAGCGAAAGCACGATGCCCATAACAAAGGTGACAAGGAACGGGTGGGTGTTGAAGAACTCCAGGTTGTGGCTCATGGAAGCCGCGAGGTCGTTCTTGTTGGTGTGGATCTTCTCCAGACCGGGGATGATGGAGTAGAGCCAGCCAGCGGCCTGCATACGCTCGTAGTTGAACGAGGCCTGCAGGAAGCAGGAGCGCCAAGCCATCTTGTTGAGGGTCTTCTGGTCGAGCTGCGGAGCAGGAGTGAGATCCTCGTAGTGCTCCGGGATCACATACTCATTAGATGCCATCTTCGAAGTCACCTCCGTCAGAAACAGCTGCACCCTTCAGCTCGGTCTGCTGCTGGAAGTCCCAGAAAGCGATGCCGAAGCCGATGAGAGCGAGGATGAGCAGAGCAGGGGTTGCCAGAGAATCGTTGGCAACGGTGATGAGCGCGAGGCCAAAGCCCATGAGGAAGAAGCCCCACATATCGCGGTTCATCATAACCTTGAGCAGGACGGCGAAGCCGACGAAGCGCATCATGCCGCCTGCAGCGGACAGACCGGTCTGCAGCCAAGTCGGGATGGCGGAAGCGATGGTCTGACCAATGGTAGCGCCAGCGATGAAGAACAGGGTGACGACGACAGCGAAGATCAGGCCGAGCAGAGCCATGGCGAAGTAGTTCAGGCGCTCGATGCCCTTGGTGTCCGCGTTATGAGCCATGTTATCGGCCGTGGACATAAGCGGGGACATAAGCGTGAAGACCAGGGTAACGCCGAGCTGACCAAGCAGAGCGAACGGAATGGCAAGGCCGACTGCCGCGTTGGGCTCGAGACCCGTAGCGATAGCGAGAATGGCTGCCATGATGCCGCCAATGACGGCGTTAGGCGGCTGAGCGCCTCCGATCGGCATGTTGCCGATCGTCATGAGCTGATAAGTACCACCCACGAGAAGACCGGTGTTGAGGTCGCCAAGGATAAGACCGATGACGGCGCCGGTGACGATGGGCTGATAGAGAGACTCGAGGAAGTCAAACTGGTCGATTGCCGCGATGAACGTGACGACGAAGACCAGAGCGATCTGGATGATCGAGTATTCCATCTTGCTCCTCCTTTCAAAATGAATGTACGCACTTTGGATATCACGTACAGAACGTCAGGGTTTCACTCCTGACAACGTGGATCACGAGGATTACGAGAAGAGCTTGCTCGTGTCCTCAACAGGCGTGCTCGGAACGCGCCTGATCTCCAACTCCACCCCCAATTCCTGCAGCTCTTTAAACGCAGCGACATCCTCGTCGTTAACTGCGACGGAGGTGGCGACTTGGCGCTTTCCTTCCGACATGTGCATGTTGCCGATGTTTACCTTCTTTATAGGCACACCGCCCTTGACGAGCGTAAGCACGTCTTCCGGTGTTTCGGCCACGATGAAGATCTTCTGGCGCGGGCTCGCCTTGCCAATGACGTCGATGGTCTTCTGCAGAGAGAAGAAACGCGTAGCGACGCCGGCGGGAGCGGCCATCTTCATGAGGTTCTGGCGCATGGTGTTGGACGCCACGTCGTCGTTGGCGACGAGGATGAGGTTGGAGCCCAGGGTGGAGTTCCACTGGGTGGCAACCTGACCATGAACCAGTCGGTTATCGATGCGGGTAAGAAGAATGTTGGGTTCTGCCATGTTGATCAGCTTCCTTTCGTTATTTGCTGACGACAGTTACTTGATCTCCTGAATCGCGTAACGCGAAACATCTACGACGGCTCCGGATCGGACTTTGATCTGGACCTTCTCGCCTTCGATGCCTTTGACGGTTCCGTAGATACCGCCGGCGAAAAGAACCTCTTGACCCGGCTTGAGCTCGGTGTGCAGCTCCTTGAAGTACTTCTGCTTCTTCTTCATGTTGATTTGCGACCAGATGGTGTAAATCAAGCCCATGATGACAAGCAGGCCTAAAAGGGCGACCGAGGAGCTCAGGACGTTGGCTCCGAAATCGGCCATTAGATGCCGTCCTCGTCGCCGAAGATATCCTCTTCCTCGGAGCCGGCAACGGATGCGACCGTCTGGGCGGTGACGCCCGTCTGGCCAACGGTCACGGCCTGCTCGCCAAGCTCGGCGAGCGTGGCATTGCCGCGGAGGAACAGAAGCTCAATAACCATGGGAAGGTTGGTGCCAGTCAGAACCTCGACGTTGTCGACATCCTGGGCAATCATCATCGACTGGTTGAACGGGGTGCCGCCAAGCAGGTCGGTAAAGACGAGCACGCCATCGCACTCCTCGCGCATGGCGGTAATAGCGGCGCGGAGATCCTCACCGTAGGATGCGGCCTGGTCGCCCTCAAAAGGAACGACGGTAAAAGCAGGCTGGTCGCCGGCAACCATAGCGATAGCGCTTGCAAGGCCGGGTGCGAACTGTCCATGACCGGTAAGAATAAAGCCAACCATTCAAATTTCCCTTCCGAAGGTGTGTACAATCTGAGTCCGATGATTTTCGGAAGCCAGCGGGCGCTCGCCCTTAAAGCTTCTTAGAAAGCCTTCTTTGAAGACCAGTGGTTTCTAAACTGGTAGTAACCACGTGACGTGTTGTTGTCACTATATCACCCCAAAAGAGGTCGCTTTCGTTGATTCATACGGTAAAACGTTTTTGCACCGCTCACGGTGATAAATCGACCGTTTACCGGTCGTTAACACTTCTACCTGCGGTTTTGAAACCGTTTCGAAATGTTTTGGCAAAAGATCGGATCTTTTCCTGTGTCTAAACAACGCAGGGCGGCTAAAAATAGCGTGTAGAAAAATTGCAGGTCATTGTGAAGATATGTGAATTGGTCTTTTTGACTTAATACCAGTTAGAACCAGTTTTGAGATTATCGGTGAACGGTAGTTTTCGACCGTTCACCGGTTACTTGCAATCGTTTGCAGTTGTTTTCGCAGATGAATTAGGGAAGCGCGATGGAGCGCTTGCGCGATCACGGGAAGTTTTTGGCATTTGTCCTCATCCCCCGAACGCCAAACTCCGGCATCCAAAATGAGCTAATAGCTCACGCTAATCGTTTTCAATCATTACTTACTCAGTATACGTAATTATTTATCGTTTATCGTTAATTTTGATATGATACAAGTATCATCCAAAACGCCGATTGGAGGGGTTATGGTCCACCGAAACGCATCTATATCGAATGAAACCATCAGCCGCGAACAGACGATAGCCAAACTGAGGAAGCTCGCTCGCATCTGCAAATGGGCCACAATCTGCATTACCACAGCGCTCGCTCTGGGACTCCTCGCAGTCATTGCGATTGACCTTCTACTTATATTGCCCGGCCTCTCCCAAGGGTCGTGCCTCCAATCCGTAGAACTTCAAGCCGGCGAAGGGGCGTGCCTGGCTATTGTCGGTACCGATGCGCAGGCCCCACTTATGCTCGCCGCACACGATGGTCACACTGCCATAGGAAGCCTCTTGATGACATGTCTCGCGCTTACCATCGCGATAAGCGTGCGCAGGCTTTTCTTCAACATTGAAAAGGAAGGCAGACCCTTTGACCTTGAATGCAACCAGACGCTTCGTCGAGTAGGACATTTATTCCTTATCGGCGGCGTTGCCGTGAGGCTTCTTAGTGCCGTAATCACGGGAATGATACTCTCAGGATTTGGCGGCAGCTTTACGGATGCGTTCGTCGGCCAATTATTCGAGCCCTCCATGCTCTTTGCAGGCCTGATTATTTGCCTGATTGCCAGTATCTTCCGCTACGGGTATATCCTGCAAAAACAAGATGACGAGTTGCTCTAGGGGGAATCCATGATTATTCTGCGGCTTGACCGCATGCTCGCCGAACGCAAGATCTCATCCAAAGAGCTTGCGGAACGCATGGGCATCTCCCAGGTCAATATGTCACGCATTAAGACGGGCAAGGTTTCTGCCATACGTTTTTCAACTCTTGACGCGATATGTCGGGCACTCGACTGCCAACCGGGCGATGTACTGGAATATATATCCGACGATGAAGCCGATAGCCTTTTTGGACTTAAAGATGAATAGCCATAATTAAGCCGCCAATCACGCCCTCAACGCAAAAAGTCCGCCAGAACGACTTCCGTACTGGCGGACTTTCTGCTGTCTATCGGCTAGATGCTCGATGAACCGTGCGACTCTTTACGCAAACAGGCCGTAGATGCTGATGTTGGCCTTGGCGTAGAGGCCGTTAGCATACTCGGTCCACTTGGAGCTGGCGCTCGAAGCCTGCGAAGAGTACTGCTGGTAAGCAGTGTAGTAGGCGGTCATGGCCTGCTTATAGGTGGCGTTATCGGCCGTAAAGGCATCGTCGGCAAAGGCCTTAGCGTAGGTGCCGTTCTCGTCCTTCCAGGTACCCTTCGAGCTATCCCACTCGTCGCCGGCAAGGTTGATGATGTAGTCGGCGTAATCCTTGCTCGCGGTGTCCTCATTGCCGTCAGCAGGCTCGGTCGGAGCGGTCGGCATGCTTGCGGAGCTATCGCCCACCTTCTTCTTGTAGAGCTTCTGCAGCGTCGCGGACTGGCGGACGATCTGCTTGGCCTGGTCCTTGGACACGCCATACTGCGTGGCCATGGTCTTGTAGTCAGAAGTGCCGATGGAATCCTCGGCGTACTGCTTCATCTCCTTAGAGGAGACGGTAATGCCCTCGTCCTCGGCAGCGTCGAGCAGGATCTTGTTGCGCACGTAGGACAGGATGACGTCGGCAGAAGGAGCGGTGTAGTTGCCATCGCTATCCTTGACGGTGTCGAGGCTGTACTGGCTCTCGATGGCCTCGCGCGCGGTGATGTCGCTCTTCTTGCCGTTGTAGCTATAGCTTGCCACGGTCGAATCGAGCTGGTCCTCGGTCAGGGTCGCCGAGCCGACGCCCTTGCCGCCAAAACCGCCATTGCCGATAAAGAAGCCGACCACGGCAGCGATCACGACGGCGACCACAAAGGCGGCAATCATCGTCTTCTTGTGCTTGCAAGCGTGGTCGTCCAAGTCGGAGTCGTTGTCCTCATCCTGCTCCTCGGGCATCAGATTCTCGTCAGCGGCGTCCGCGGCGATCTTTGCCTCCAGGCGAGCGTCCTCCTCCTCGGCCGTCGTACCGGCGGCAATATGTTCGGCAGACGTACCGGCGACCAGATCGATCTTCTCCTCCTCGTCACCATCGGGGCCTTCGCCGCGCTCGATGATCTGGATGCCGTCGATCTCGTCCTTCTCGTCCTTCTTTTGAATCAGACCCATATCAGTTACTCCTTGTTAGGAAACATAGTCCGCAATAGAATACGCCCGACAAAGCGCCGGGCGTATTGATTCTCAGGTTATACGCAAACACTTAAGTACTATTTAGGCGTTTGCAGTCTGCATGCCTTAGGCCAGGTGCGCGATAACGGCATCGGCAAAGGCCTGCGTGCCCACAGCGCCCTCAACGGAGCCGGTCTGGGCACGACGAACGTCGCCGGTAACCTGCTCACCCTCGTCGAGCGTGGCAGAAACGGCGGCGCGAATGCGATTGGCCGCGTCGTTCTCGCCCAGGTGATCGAGCATCATAGCCGCGGACAGAATCTCGGCCGTGGGGTTAGCGATATCCTGGCCAGCGATATCGGGCGCGGAGCCGTGCGTCGCCTCGAAGATGGCGCAGTCGGCACCGATGTTGGAACCCGGAGCCATACCCAGTCCACCTACCAGACCGGCGCACAGGTCGCTCACAATGTCACCGTACAGGTTGGGCAGCACCAGGACATCGAAGTCGTTGGGGTTCTGGACCAGGCCCATGCAGGTGGCGTCGACAATCTTGTCGTTGAACTCGATATCGGGATAGTTGGCGGCCACCTCGCGCGCAACGCGCAGGAACAGGCCATCGGTCGCCTTCATGATGTTGGCCTTATGCACGGCCGTCACCTTTTTGCGGCCGCAGCGGCGGGCGTACTCAAAAGCGTACTCCACAATGCGGCGGCTCTTGGCGATGGAAATCGGCTTGATTGAGATGGCGGAATCCGCGGCGAAGGTCTTCTGGCCCGAGCGCTCGACGAGCTGCGAGAGCTCCTCGACCTCGGCAGCGCCCTCATCGAACTCGATGCCGGCATAGAGGTCCTCGGTGTTCTCGCGCACGATAACCAGGTCGACGTCGCGGAAGCGCGAGCCGTCGCCCGGCTGCGACAGGCAGGGGCGCACGCAGGCGTACAGGTCAAAATGCTTGCGCAGGGCGACGTTAACGCTGCGGAAACCCGTGCCGACCGGCGTGGTGATGGGGCCCTTGATAGCAACCTTGGTCTCGGCGACCGCATCGAGCACATGTTGGGGCAGCGGCGTGCCAAACTCGTCCATGACGCCGGCACCGGCCTCCTGGACGTTCCAGTTGATCTGGACACCAGTGGCCTCGACCACGCGGCGCATAGCCTGCGTAATCTCGGGACCGATACCGTCACCAGGAATCAGGACTACATCGTGCGCCATAATCTGTTACTCCTCGTCTTCGGCGTCGTCAGATTTTTTTACGCTAGCACGCTTCTTCTTTTTGGAGAGATCCAGGGCAAAACGTTTAACAAGCATTTCGCAAATCTCGCTCGAACGGGCCTTGAGATAGCTACCCTTGCCGTTCTCGGCATCGAACTTAAGGCGCAGCGCGAGCTTCTCGGCGACCTCGGCGTCAATCTCGCCCCGGCCAAACTCGTACAGGCAACCGAGCATGTCGCGATACTCGAGGTCGCCGTGGTAGCACTGGATGGCCTCGTCCAGGATGGGCCAAGCCTCGCGCGAACGCTCGACGCTCGTGGCGCCCCACACGCACAGCAGGCGGAAGGCGGCATAGCGCAGCGTGGACGAAATCTCATCGAACAGCGCGGTCTCGGCGCCCTCAAAGGCATCGCCCAGCTGCTCGGGGCAGGTGGTGGCGAGCGCCGCCAGGGCATCGAGAGCCTCCCAGCGGGTCTGAGCCTCGGGGCGGTCGAGCGCCTCGATCAG